>NZ_CVTV01000049.1:331978-332228 GCF_900004865.1 Pseudomonas sp. 37 R 15
ATGTGGGAGGGGGCTTGCTCCCGAAGGCGGCCTCAGGACCGATCAGGATGTTGGGTCGATCCCGGTTCAAATGTGGGAGGGGGCTTGCTCCCGATGGCAGCCTCCGGGCCGACCAGGATGTTGGATCAGACCGAGTACATATCCGTTTCTGCGGTAACGGCTGCTATCGGTTCCGCTTTTACAGCGGGTCACTTTTGGAAAAGAGCCCCAAAAGTAACCAAAAAGGCTCTTGCCCCACCACTCGGCACCT
>NZ_CVTV01000049.1:332278-614214 GCF_900004865.1 Pseudomonas sp. 37 R 15
TGCCGGGTTACCCACGAATTCAAGCCTGCGTTCGGCCAGCGTGGTTTAACGGGGCGCCTAAGATCAAAAGCAGATCAAGATCAAGATCAAGAGCAAGAGCGACTCGCTTCGCATCGTGGTTACGGTTGAGCGCTACGGGGTTGTCGATACCTATGTTTTGTTCGCTTAACTACTGGCATTAAGGCTTGCCCGCTCCCATTTTGGAAAGAGCCGCTAGACAGCCGGCGGCTGGAGCGCAGCGGCCCTGCGCTGGTCCAGTTGCTTGTTGAAGTCCAGCCACGCGGCAAACGCAATCATCATGGCGGCCCCGACCAGCGCGGTGAATACCTGCAGGGCGAAGGTATCGCCGGTCAGCGCATTGACCATGTCCGCCAACGGCGCCAGTACCACACCCAGGCAAAATACTTCCAGGGAATAGCGCCCCATTCGCGCCAGTTGCCGTGCCAACCACTGTTGCGTCCAGCCGACACCGGGGAGCAATTTCGCGGTGACATAAGCCAGCGCCAGGAAGTGCAGCAAACGCGCGGGTGACAGGTCGGTCTTGCTGATGGGGTACAGCCATTCGCCGATCAGGCGCGGCATCCAGGCATCGTGCACTTCGGGCCAGCGCCACGACAGGGTGATCAGGCACGTCGTCACCACATAAGCCGCAGCCGCGATGAACAACGGTTGACGCAGCAGGGGGCGCTGTTCAATCGGGCGCGCCGCACGCAAGGCCGCTGCGCCGCCAAGGATAAACAGGCATTGCCAGGTGATCGGGTTGAAATACCACACCCCGCCGTTGCTGGCCGGCAGGTTCCAGCCCTGCCAGGGCGCCAGCAGGTAGACCGTCACAGAAATGCCCACCGCCACCCTGGGCACACGCAACAGCAAGGGCAGCGTGAGCGGCAGGCTGAGAATCAGCACGATATACAGGGGCAACGGGTCGGTCAGGTTGGGTTTGAAGCGCAGCAGCAACTCATCGACCAGGGCCTGCTGGGTATTGTTGAGGAAATACTCCAGGCCCATCTCCTGCACCAGGTCACGGGTTTCGATATGGCTGTTGGCGAAAATCACGATGCCCATCAACAGCGCCAGCAGAAAAATATGCACCACGTAGAGCGTCCACACCCGGCGCAGGATTTTCAGGCAGGCGATGAGGTAGCCGTCGCGCTGCAGGATCTTGCCGTACGCCAGCACCGCCGCGTAGCCGGCCAGGAAGACGAAGATTTCGGCGGCGTCACTGAACCCGAAGTTCTGCACGGTGACATTGGCCAGGGGGTTGTGGGGCACGTGATCCCAGAAAATGAAGATCAACGCCAGGCCACGAAAAAAATCGATGCGCGGGTCGCGTCCGTTCAGCATGGCTGCGGGCTCTTGAACAAGTTGTTGAATGAAGATTAGCGAGCGCAGGCGTTTTTGTACGCCACGCGTCGGGCGGGCGCAGGTTGGCGGTATTTGTAAGCAATTGCAAAGGCTGGGTATTACCGAATGTCTCGATGGCCTGCCCGGCGTCCGGGCAGGCATCCACTGGATGAATCAGGCAGCGGCCACTTCATGCGGCTCAAAGCTATCTGCCCGCGCCATCTGCCACATCCGCGAATAGAACTCGCCGTTGACCTCGCCGGTGAGCAACTCGCCCGGTTTGAGGAACACATGCAACTGCGAGAACAGTTTGATCTCGGTTGCCGACATGCGCCGCACCAAGTGCTTGGCCGACAGCTGCGACGGATGATCCAGCCCGGCGGCGGCGAGCATTTCCGCCAGGGCATGGAGGGTGTTGCGGTGGAAGTTGAATACCCGCTGGGCCTTGTCCGGCACCACCAGCGCTCTTTGGCGCAGCGGGTCCTGGGTGGCGACACCGGTCGGGCATTTGTTGGTGTGACACGACTGCGACTGGATGCAGCCGATGGCGAACATAAAGCCGCGCGCCGAGTTGGCCCAGTCGGCGCCGATGGCCAGCACACTGGCAATGTCGAAGGCACTGACGATCTTGCCGCTGGCGCCGAGCTTGATCTTGTCGCGCAGGTTCAGGCCCACCAACGTGTTGTGCACGAATAGCAGGCCCTCGCGCAGCGGCACGCCAATGTGGTCGGTGAACTCCACGGGGGCGGCGCCGGTACCGCCTTCCTTGCCGTCGACCACGATAAAGTCCGGAAGGATGCCGGTTTCGAGCATGGCCTTGGCAATGCCCATGAACTCCCACGGGTGGCCCAGGCAGAACTTGAAACCCACCGGTTTGCCGCCGGACAGCTCACGCAGTTGGGCGATGAATTGCATCAGCTCGATGGGCGTGGAAAATGCACTGTGGCGCGACGGTGAAATACAGTCTTCGCCCATCAGGATGCCGCGGGTGTCGGCGATTTCCCGGGTGACTTTGTGCTTGGGCAAAATCCCGCCATGACCGGGCTTGGCGCCCTGACTCATCTTGATTTCGATCATGCGCACTTGCGGGTCCTGCGCTTGCACGGCAAAGCGTTGCGGGTCGAAACGGCCATCGCTGGTGCGACAGCCGAAGTAGCCGCTGCCCAGTTCCCACGTGAGGTCGCCGCCGTTTTCGCGGTGGTAGGGGCTGATGCTGCCTTCGCCGGTGTCATGGGCGAAATTACCAAGTTTGGCGCCCTGGTTCAGCGCGCGGATCGCATTGGCACTGAGCGAGCCGAAGCTCATCGCCGAAATATTGAACACCGACGCCGAGTACGGCTGTGTGCACTGCGGGCCACCGACTATCACGCGAAAGGCGCTGGGGTCGCTCAACGGTGCGGGCCGCATGGAGTGGCCGATGAACTCGAAGCCCGACTGATACACATCGATCAAGGTGCCGAATGGTTTATCGGCGGTTTCGTTCTTGGCACGCGAATACACCAGCGAGCGCTGGGCCCGGGAGAAGGGCAGGGCATCGCTGTCGGATTCGAGCAGGTACTGGCGGATTTCCGGGCGGATGGCTTCCACCAGGTAACGGATATTGCCCAGGATCGGGTAGTTGCGGCGCACGGCGTGGGGGCTTTGCAGCAGGTCGAAAATGCCGATCAGGCTGAGGAGTCCGGTGATTATCGTGATGGGCCACAGCCACTCGTGTTCGATAAAGGGCAGGCTGGCCAGGGTGAATATGATGCATGCGGCAAAGAACGCGTAACGGCTTAGTAACGACAGGCTCATACGGTTTTTTCCTTGGTTCGGACTCTTGAGGTCGATCCGGCATTCTGCGCCTGTACCCAAACAAGCGACAAGGATTGAAGGCCCTGTCGCGGCAGGCGCACAGGCGCAAGCCATGGAACTGTTGGGGGGACCGCGGCCACTATCGGTACAGGACGCCCGCTTTTTCATGCATCTGGAGTCATCGCCCATGCCGATCTCGTCTGCTGTTTCCGCCCCTCCCATTGTCAATCAAGGCCTGCCTCTGGCGATCGGCCGTGAACAGTCTGTCGCTCAACCCGAGCAGCGGAACAAACCTGCTCCAGACGAGGCTTCCCGCGTGAACCGCGACGGCACTCAACCGGGAAAACTTCAGCGGTTTGCCGCCGAGGCCGGCAAGAATCTGTGGTTTATCCCAGGCATGAGTAACGTGTTGTTGGGCATTGCAAAGGCCAAGTCCAACGGCGAAAGCGCTGTCAGTGGCGCACTGGCCGGGTTCAACAAAACCTGCGCAGATGGTTTTGACCAGGCGCTTGTCGGCGCGGCCACAGGGGATTACAAGGCCGTAGCCAAAGGCTACTTCGACGCGGTGAGAAAGAACGACGCCACGCCCAGCGCCGTCAAAACCGGATTGCACGAGGCGTCGGACGCGGTAGGCCTGGCCACTGCGCTAAGCGCCAAAAAACCGTGACAACAGGTTCGATCGGGCAATGGGCTATTGCAATCCGTTCTCGTTTAGGTGTTTAATTAGTGTTACTGTATAACATATTAAAACACCCAGACGCCCCGGAGGCCTAATGAAAGCTGGTATCCATCCCGACTACCGCACCGTGCTGTTCCACGACACCGCCGCCGACGTGTTCTTCCTGATCGGCTCCACCGCCGACAGCGATCGCACCCATCAACACAGCGATGGCAACACCTACCCGTACATCCCGCTGGACGTCTCGAGTGCTTCACACCCGATCTATACCGGCCAGCAACGCAAGACCCAGGTCGAAGGCCGGATCGCCGGGTTCAACAAGCGCTTCGCGTCGTTTGGCTCGAGCCCGAAAAAAGCCGACGAATAAGAACGGCCGGCGGCGTGCCCTACGCCGCCGTCTGCCGGATCGGCAGCACCACGCGAAATGTCGTCCCTTTGCCCAGCTCACTGCTGACCGAGATATCCCCCCGGTGTTTCTTGACGATGCCGTAGGACAGTGAAAGTCCCAGCCCAGTGCCTTCGCCCACCGGCTTGGTGGTGAAGAACGGGTCGAAAATCTTCTGCACGGTGTCGGCGGCAATGCCGCAGCCGTTGTCCGCCACTTCCAGCCAGATAGTGTCGCCCTCCACGCCGTTGCTGATGGTGATGGTGCCGCGCTCCGGCCCCATGGCCTGGGCGGCGTTGATCACCAGGTTCATCACCACCTGGTTGAGCTGCGAGGCCAGGCATTCGATGTCCGGCAGCGGCGTGTAGTGCTTGATCACATCGGCCTTGTACTTGAGTTCGCTGGCGACGATGTTCAGCGTCGAATCGATGCCGTGTTGCAGGTTGGCGAACTGCCACGTCTGGTCGTTATCCACCCGCGAGAAGTTCTTCAGGTCCTTGACGATCTGTACCACGCGGCCAATACCCTCCTTGGACTCACGGATCAGCACTGGAATGTCTTCCCTGAGAAAGTCCAGTTCCAGCGCCGTGCGCAATGCCTCGAGCCGGTCGCGCGGGTCCTGTTGCACGATCAACGCTTCGCTGTGCTGATACGCCTCCAGCATCTGTTGCAGCTGGTTGAAATAGCGCTCCAGGGTGCTGAGGTTGGATGAAATGAAACCCACCGGATTGTTGATCTCATGGGCGACGCCAGCGGCAAGTTGCCCCAGCGATGCGAGCTTCTCCGACTGCACCAGTTGGCTTTCCAGGTGCTTGCGCTCGTTGATTTCCAGTTGCAGCGCCTGGGTGCGTTGTTCCACCAGTCGCTCCAACTGCAGCGTTTGCAGGGAAGCACGCCGGGCCATGTCCCATTTATTGGCCAGGGTATTGGCCATTTGCTGGACTTCAATGTTGTCGAACGGTTTTTTCAGGATCAGCAAGCGGTCATAAGCGTGCAGGCGAGACAGCAGGTCGTCCCAGGAGTAATCCGAGTAGGCGGTGCATACCACCACTTGCAGGTCAGGGGCGACTTTCCACAGTTGCTCGATGGTCTTCACGCCGTCCCAGCCTTGGGGCATGCGCATGTCAACGAAAGCCAGCGCATAAGGGCGCTGCTGCGCCATGGCGCTCATCAGCAAACCCAGGCCCTCTTCGCCGCCATAGGCACAATGCAGTTCGAACGCCTCGGCTTGCGGTGTGGCGGTGTCGCCGAACAGCGCCAACTCCATATCGTCCAGCGCCTGGTTGGTTGGCGCGCTGGGCATCAGGATCTTGCGAAAATCCTCATGAATGGAGGGGGTGTCATCGATCAGCAGGATGCGCCGGTTGGGAGGCTGGTTCATACGGTACTTCCTGCAAGGGTCAAGGGAATCGTCAAGGTAAACACCGCGCCAAGGCCCGGCCCGTCGCTGTGGGCTGTGAGCTGGCCGTGCATTTCCACGGCGGCCAGCGCGCAGCTGTGCAGGCCGAAGCCGTGGCCTTCCTTGCGGGTGGTAAACCCGTGGGTGAAGATCCGCGTCATGTTCTCGGCCGGTATGCCTTCGCCATCGTCCTTGACACTGATCTGAAGCCTGGCGTCAGCTGTCTGCTCGACCGTCAGGGTGATTTGCCGTGGCCGTTCGGACAGCGTGGACATGGCGTACTTGGCGTTGCTGATCAGGTTGACCATGATCAGCAGCAGCCGATGTTTGTCTCCCAGGATCTGCGGCACCGGCGCGTACTGCTTGACCACCGTGACATGGTGGCGGCTCAGCGCGCCGGCGTTCATGCGCAAGGCGTCGTCCATCAGCGCGCCGATATCGACCGGTTCAAGCAACGAGGAAGCGCCGGCATAGGATTGTTGGGTTGAAACGATGTCCTTGATGTGGTCGACGCTCTTGCTCAGTTGCGTCAACTCCTCGCTCATGCCGTGCTGCTCGATGGCAATCGCCTCCACCAGTTGGTTGAGGTAGCCCGGCAGCAATTTGCCCTTTTCATCCTCGGTGAGAAAGGTGCCCAGGTCGCCCTGATGCGCGTTGATCAGTTGCATGGCTTTGCCCAGGCCCTGGGCCTTGCTGCTGCGCAGTGTGCGGCTGACCAGGTCGGCGGAAATATTCACACTGTTGAGCACGTTGCCGACGTTGTGCAGCACATTGGTGGCGATCTCCGCCATGCCCGCCTGGCGGGCACTGTCCAGCAGCTCGCTCTGGGCATCCTTGAGTTGTTGCGTGCGGCGTTCCACCCGGTGCTCCAGGGTTTCGTTGGCCGACTGCAAGGCGCGGTTGACGCGGTTGATCTCGGCGAAACTGCGCAGCAGGCGCACGGCCAGGTAGAGCAGCAGCACCACCAGCAACGTCGAGAACACTAAAAGGTAGCGATGGTATCGATGATTGACGAGGTCGGTGGCCTGCTGCTCCTGATTGAGGTGGGTGGTCAGCGCGTCGAGGCGCTCGGCCACGGGCACGGCGGCAATCCGCTCAAGCAGGCTGTTGACCACCGGCTGTTCGCGCAGGATCAGCGAAATATGGTTGCTGAGGATATCCACCGGCGCCTGGAACTCACTGGGCAGGCTCTGTTTGTTGATCGCCAGTTTGCCCAGGCCCACCAGGATATCGGCGGCGCGCTCGTCGCTGGTGACCTGGGCGAACTCCAGGCTGCTGAGCAGCAGGTCGTAGGTGTCGGTGGCCACGCCTTGCAGTTGCAGCCGGCCTTCATCGTCAATGGCGTTGAATTGGGCCTGGATGTCATCTTCGGCGGTCGGCAGAAACGCCAGTGAGTTGCGCAGCACGGCGTTGTGGGATTTGAACTGGTCCACCAGCCGGGCTTTTTCCTGGATGGCCGTCTGATACGCCGCCCGGCTGGCCTGCCAACCCGGCAGGTCGGTAGCGCTGTGGTAGGTGTCGCGACTGTCGAGTTCTGCCCAGATGCGGGTCATTTCCGTCAGTGGCATGACCAGCGGATCGTAGTCGTGAGTGATTGCGATCCGCGCCTTGAGCACTTCGCTGTCCCATTGCGCATTGAGCTGCTGGAGCTGGCGGATCAAGTCCCGTGACTGGGTGTAGGTGGCCGCCTGGTCGCGTGAGGACTTGAGGTACAAAAACACCAGCGTGGAGGCGAGCAACAAGGTCATCAGGCCCAGCAACACTTGGCTGGCGCGGCGGCGATACAGGCGTGTCAGTCGTCTCATAGCGGCTTGCCCGCCCATTCGCCGGTCAAGGTCTTGAGAAACTGCACAATCAGGTCCTTGTCTTCCTGGGAAGGGGTGCGCCCCAACTGGTACTTGAACATCACGTCAACCGCTTCTTCCAGGGTCTTGGCCGAGGCGTCGTGGAAGTAGGGGGCGGTGACGGCTACATTGCGCAGGCTGGGCACCTTGAACACATGGCGGTCCTCTTCGTCCTGGGTCAGCAGGTAGCGGCCCAGGTCCGCCTCGACCGGATTGCCGCGGGCCGTGAAGTAATCGCCCATCACGCCGAATTTCTGAAACATGTTGCCGCCGATGTTCACGCCCTGGTGGCAGGCGATGCAGCCATAGTCCTTGAAACGCTGGTAGCCGTACTTTTCCCGCGTGGTCAGGATCTCGGTGTTACCCAGCAGGTATTGGTCAAACCGCGAATTGGGCGTCAGCAGCGTGCGCTCGTAAGTTGCCAGTGCGTTTTGCACATTGGCGGCGCTGACGCCATCGGGGTACGCCTGCTTGAATGCGTTCTGGTAGGCGGGCAGGGCAGAGAGATTGCGCACTACGGTTTGCCAGTCGCTGCCCATTTCCACCGGGCTGATCACGACTTGTTCGACCTGGGCTTCCAGCGTGTCCACCCGACCATTCCAGAACTGTTTGAAGTTCAGGCTGGCGTTGAATACCGATGGGGTGTTGAGCTCCACCGGTTTGCCGTCAAAGCCGATGGAGAACGGTTTGTTGTCGGCCCCGCCCGCTTCCAGCGAGTGGCAGCTGGCGCAGGACAACCTGTTGTTGACCGACAAGCGCGGCTCGTTGAACAGCTGGCGACCCAGCTCGACCTTGGCCGGGTCCAGTACTGGCACCGTCGGCAAGGGCTTGAGCGCTTCGTTCAGCGGCGCGGCTGATAGCGGCGCGCCGGTGCCCACGCACAACACCAGCATCAGACCCAAACGGTGATTGGAAATGTTGCTCAAGCGAGCACTCCTTGCAGGCCTAGGGCGATTGATCGGGCATCAGTGTCGCGCAGTCCGCTTGCAGCAACTGGACGAAATCGTTGGACGGCAACGCCTTGCTGAAGAGAAAACCCTGAGCTTCTTCACAGTGCCTGGCTTTCAGGAAATTCAGTTGTTCGACGGTTTCCACGCCTTCGGCAATGATGTTCAGCTCCAGGTTCTTGCCCATGCCGATGATAGCGCTGATCAGTTGTTCATCCTGGTTATTTACACTGAGTCCGCGCACGAAGGACTGGTCGATTTTCAGCACATCGATGGGAAAGCGCCGCAAGTAGGTGATGCTGGAGTAGCCGGTGCCGAAATCATCCAGGGCCAGGCGCACGCCCATGGCCTTGATCTTTTGCAGGGTATCGACGGTTTCGTCGACATTCTGCATCAGCACGCTCTCGGTGATTTTCAGTTCCAGTTGAGTGGGCGGCAGGCCGGTCTCTTTCAGGATGGCAACCAGGTTATCGACGAAGTCCCGTTGGCGAAGGTCGATTGCCGAGATATTCACCGACATGCACAGCGGCGCCAGGTCCATCTCGCGCCAGGCTTGGGCTTGTAGGCAGGCCTGGCGCAGTACCCACTGGGTCAGGCGCACGATCAGACCGCTGTCTTCGGCGATCGGAATGAATTCGGCCGGGCTGACCCAGCCGGTGGGTCGGCACCAACGTGTCAGCGCCTCCGCGCCGACGATGCGCCCGGAGTCCAGATTCAGCTTGGGCTGGTAGTGCACCACGAACTCATCGCGTTCCAGCGCCTGGCGGATCGCGCTCTCCAGGTTTTGCTGGTGCCGGGCGCGCAGGTTCATGTCTTCGGTATAAAAACTGAAGTCATTCTGGCCGCGTTCCTTGCAGGTGCGCATGGCGGTTTCAGCCTGTTTGACCAACCCCACCGCGTTGCTGGCGTCGTTGGGGTAAATGCTGATCCCCACGCTCGCGGTCACGCTCAGGTCATGGCCCGCGACGTGACGCGTCGTGCTGACGGCATTGAGTACCTTTCGCGCAATAAGCTGGGTTTGCTGGGGATGCAGGATGTCGTTGAGCACAATCACGAACTCGTCGGCGCCGTAGCGAAACACCGAGTCCGACGCGCGCACCGTGGCCACCAGGCTTTGGCTCACTTGTTGGAGCACCTCGTCGCCCGCCGGGTAACCCAGGGCATTGTTGATGCGCTTGAAGCGGTCGAGCCCGATAAACATCACCGCCAGTTGCGTGTCATGCCGCCGGCCCAGGGCGATGGCCTGGGTCAACCGATCACCGAGCAGCGTGCTGTTGGGCAGCTCGGTCAAGGCGTCGTAGTGCAACAGGTGCGAGACCTTGAGCAGTTCCTGTACGCGTTCTTCGATGGTGCATTCCAGGCCGATCACCTTGAGCGCGGCGTCCTGGGCCAGTTGCCATTTCCAGGTCAGCGCATTGGCCATCTGGCGGATTTCCAGAGCGTCGAAGGGTTTTTTCAGGATCAGCCACTGATCTTCGTATTTCAGGCGCGCTTCGATGGCCTCGAAGGAGTAGTCGGAATAGGCGGTGCACAACGCTATTTGCAGGTTGGGATCGACGTCCCACAGCTGTTCGATGGTGTGCAGCCCATCCCAGCCGGGGGGCATGCGCATGTCGATAAACACCATGGCGTAGGGAGCCTTGGCCTCCAGTGCCTTGTTTACCAGCGCAAGCGCTTCCTGGCCCTGGTAGGCGGAGTCCAGCTCAAAAGCCTGGCGTACTGGCGCGGCAGTGCCGAACAGGGCTGATTCCAGGGCATCGAGGGAGGGCTCGCCATACTCGTCGGCACAGAGGATTTTGCGAAAGTCCTGGTGGATCGAAGCGGTGTCATCGACGATGAGTATGCGACGGTTGGCGCGTGCCGAGTCCGGATTCATGGCGCGCTCCGCAGCTGCAAAAGGTTCGAAGGCATAACGATTCCTTCCGTGGTGCTACAGCTGAACGACGTGCACATCTGCTGTGACAGCATAGTTGAGTTACCTTGATATCGACGCCTACTTCGCGTCAAATCGACACCGTATACGTGTTATAGCGGTTCAATTTCGCGTAACTTGATTTAATTTGAAGGCAGAGTCGCCATGGATGAACCACTCGCTACCAAGCCCGCCGTTCTGCTGGTCGACGATGAAGAGTCGATCCTCAACAGCCTGCGCCGCCTGTTGCGCAGCCAACCCTACGACGTCGTGCTGGCCACCAGCGGCGCCCAGGCGCTGGAGATCATGGCAACCCGGCCCATCGACCTGGTGATGAGCGATGCGCGCATGCCCGGTATGGACGGGGCCACACTGTTGGCCGAGGTCCACCGTCTGTACCCGGGCGCCCGCCGCATTCTGCTCACCGGTTATGCCGACTTGACCACCATCGTCAAGGCGATCAACGACGGCCAGATTCACCGCTACATCAGCAAACCCTGGAATGATGAAGAGTTGCAGTTGATCCTGCAGCAAACCCTCGAACACCAGCGGCTCGAGCGTCTCACCCATGCGCAGAACGACCAGCTCAAGGCGCTCAACGCCACGCTGGAAAAGCGCGTGACGGCGCGCACCGCCGAATTGCAACAGACCGCCGACATGCTCGACCTGGCCTACGACGAGCTCAAGCGCAGCTACGTGACCGGTACCGAAGTGTTTTCCCTGCTGGCCAACCTGCGCCTGCCCAAAGACAAGCAGACCAACCGCGCGTTGATCGAATTGATCCGCGTGTACTGCGCCGCCCAGTCCATCGATGAAGCCAGCACCCGCGACCTGACCATGGCCGCCGCGCTGTACAACATCGGCAAACTGAGCTGGAACGACAGCATGATGCTTGCGCCATCGGACAAGCTGCACAGCACCGACCGCGGCCTGTATCGCGAATACCCGACCCAGAGCGAGTCGTTGTTGATGACCCTGGAGCCGATGAAGGACGCGGCGCGCATCATTCGTCATCACCAGGAGCGTTGGGACGGCTCGGGGTTTCCCGACCACCTCAAGGGCGACGCGATCCCGCCCGGTTCGCGGTTGTTGAAGCTGGCGGTGGATTTCATCGAATTGCAGAAGGGCCTGATCCTGGAACGGCACCTGAACAGCGACGAAGCGCTGCTGTATATCCGCAAGTACGCCGGGCGCCTGTATGACCCGGAGCTGGTGGAGGATTTCGTGCAGGCCTGCGCCACCTTTCTCAGCGATGTGACCCTGGGTGATCCTACGGTCAAAGCCCTCACCACCCGCGAGTTGGAGGACGGTATGGTGCTGGCGCGCAACCTCAATGCCGACAACGGCATGTTATTGCTCAATGCCGGCAAGGTGCTGAACCTGCCGCTGGTGGACAAGCTGATCGCGTTCGAGACCATGGAGGGCGCCAAGTACACTGTATTTATCAAGACGCCCGACGAGGTGCCGCCCAGCGCGTAGCTAGACGCCCCAGGCTACGTGCTTGCTGCCGTGGTAATCAAAGATGCCCCTGATGAAGTAGACATCTTTGCCACCTTCTTTGCCGTTCCGTTCAATTGCCACGCGCCAAGGACTACGGCCCGAGCCGGCCTGTACCTGGGGTAAATCGACATAGGTGTAGTTGCCTATTCGCTTGCGGCTGAGGCGGCCGGCTTGGATATCCTGGGTGATTTCCTCAAGTTTGGCCGTGGCAGGGGCGGGCAGGAGTTTTTTCTGGGTTTGCGCCAGGTCATCCAGCTTCACCAGGTTGATGAGCGGATCGCGAGTGGGCGGCACTTGCGCAACGCCAGGCAGCGCTGGCACTGGCCTTTCAACCCTGTGGGTTTGAGCGCGGGGGACTTCAAACTCCAGGGGTGTTGAAAACTTGGGCAGGGTATTTTCGAATGCTGTGACGTCTCGACTGTCCACCATGGCTAAGCCCGCGTCTGCACCAGGCTGGCCTCGGGATAGGGCGATATAGGGAATGCCGGATTTTTTGAAATCTTCTGAAAAGGAGGCGACGTTAAGTTTGGCGATTTTTGCCTTGAAGGTATCCGTCAGGAATGCATTCAGGGTTTCTTGCGTCTCAGGCAGCAAAAAGAATCGGTGCGCTGCCTCTTGGGGGGTAACGCCCAGAGTCGAGGCGAGTTCATGAATGCGTGTGCGGCGGTCGGGGTGGTTTGCAAACGCTGAGAGCGCAGCGTCTTGCCAGGTAGGAAGTTCATATTTTGCCGAGAACTTATTCATCGCCGTCTGGTGTTTGTTCGTGATGGCGTACCCTACAAATTGTGCGCCTGTATCGGGGTCGGCAACGGCAATCGATGTTCTGATCTGTTTGTCGAAGTTGTCGTTTTTGCCAATGAGCCTTTTGACTCTTTTAAACAACTCCTCCTTGTCCAGCGCAGACAGAGGTCGCGCAAATGCGTGTGTCGACAGGTGGATATGTTCAAGCGTGGTCAGCTCGAACCGCAGGTTCAACAGGGTACTGCGTAATTTCTGTTGATTGGCTTGGCTCAAGCTTCTCTGGTTCGATAGCCAGCGGCGAAATTCAGCTTCATCCAGGGCGCCGAGTTGGTGTCGGGCGCGAGTGATCAAATCGAGTTTCTGGGAGGCGCCGGTTTGTTCTATGACGCGCTCGAAATCCCGCATTTCCCCTTCTGTTGCGAAAAGCCGCATGGCCGCGATCAGGTCCGCATCCACCTGCTGTTCAGGCGTCAGAGGACGCAGGGAGCCCAGAATAGAACCTCCGCCCCACGTGTTTTTCTCGAAACGCGGCTTCCAGCCTCTCTCGTCGCCCGGTACGACCATAAAGTCCATTCTGTTGCCGGCTGGATCTTTCACATAGCGTACGTTGTCCTCTACATAGGACTGATACAGGTGATAGTGGCCGGCTTCATCACGCATTGCGATAAATTGGTTGTTGTACTTGTCAAGAAAGTACGGTGCGCTGCCTGTTGAGTGCCTACGCAGATAATTGTTGCTTTTGGCAAACGCTCCTACGTCAAAGAATGCGTCAAGCTGATTCGGCAGTCGATACGGTTCGACATTGAGCCAGGCCGGTTCCAGCGGTCGGATTGAAGCCTCTGATAGTGCGATGTTGGGTTTTTGGCCCGCATCGATTTTTTTGACAAGCCCCGGGATCCGGCGCTTCCGCTGATGGGCCAGGTTCAACCCTCGGTTGATGCTGCGGCGCAAAAGCGCCAGGGTGGTCTTGCCGGGTATCACGCCGAGCAGGAAATCGGCGACTTCGACCCCAAACATAAAGGCGTTCACTGCCGATTCGCGGAAAATCTGCGCATTACTCCGTGAACGGTGATCGGCGTGCGCAAGTTGAAACCCCAGTTGCGCCGAATACAGGTACGCATGCAAATTGCCGGTGATCGGCGTCAAGGTATAACGGTGCACACCGCGGGTATCGTTGAAAATCCGCGTCATCTCTTTTGTATCTTTGGTCGCCATGCGCGGGATGAAATAGGCCTGCCATTCAGGTTTTGCTTTGAGCGTGTCCAGCTCCACCAACCCGTTGACCAACTCTCTGAAGGGAACGCCATCTGGAGCATCCGGGGTATACAGCACACTGACTCCGTCAGGCTTGGTGTCTTTGCGATGAATGACCAGGACGTGATGGATGACCTGCCCCCCTTGACCTCTTGCCTGCGCGGCGCCCAGCACCAGTAGGTTGACCTCTATCTCGCGCTCACTGACCCGGGGGCGGGTGGTTGAGTCGGGGTGCTCCGTGATTGCCTTTATCCAGTCAAGCCCACTGCCGGGTGTTTGGAATATAAACAGTTTGGCGGCGTCAGGGTTGAGTCGGCTCTCCAGGGCATCCTTGTTCATTTTTGCCGCGTTGGCGCGCTGCCAGGCTGTTGCGAAGGTGCTTGCCTCGCCGCCCTGCGAGAAGGTTGACCTCAGATAGGCATCGTATTTCTGGCCAATGTCGGCCTCCTGGGCGAGCGCGTGCAAATCGTCATTGCTGAGTTTGCCCCGCAGTTTTCCGGCCGTGTCGATAATGTTCGCGGTGGCGTGGATCGTTCTGTGTACCTCATGCACCGACCAAGGGTCGACGTTACGTTGGGCATAACTTCCCAGGGTTCGCAGATCCACGACGACCTGGGTACGCCAGGTGCCCCACGTCAGTTTTTTGCCCGGCAGAAACTGCGGGATGTTGATTTTGCGATCTTCGCTGATATAGACCGTGGCGCTTTCCTCGTCACGATACCCGGTCACCTCGGCTGACCGGGAGGTGGTTGACACACGCAGGTGGACCAGGCTTCTGTAAGGGGCAATATCCACGTTGGCATAGGTCGGCTTCTGGGTTTTGAGCACCTTGTCGGTTTCTATCCGAGAGAACGCTTCCAGCGTCAAGATCTTCTCAAGAAACGGCGTGAGCGCCGCATGGCTGTCAATCAGCTCTTTTTCCAGTTGCCTGTACCGGACCTGATCTTGCGAATCGGCGGTTTTCAACCACGCAGGTTCGGCTGCCAGCAGGTGCAGGCTGCGGGCCACAAAGGCCTCTGCGATATCCAATTGCGGTGCCAGGTCCGCGGCCAGGTCGAGTTCGGCTGCCGATGGCAAAGTCTCCTTGCGCATCGCCTCGCGAATGGAAAAAAACTGCCGAATCCGTACTGAGCGGACACTGTCTGCGATCACGTCAGCGGTTATCTGCGTCGGGTTGCCTGTAAGCACGGGCAAGCCGCTCAGTGCTGTGCGTGCTGCCGTCGGCAGGCTTGCGATCAGGAGCTTGCCTGCCGATCCGCCGCCCTGTACACGGGCCGCGACGGTTTCGTTCAAACGCGCCAGGCTGGCATGTTCCTCAAACCCCGTGCTCGGGCTATAAAGCATCACGCTGCCCGACACAGGCGTCTTGATCGAGGGACTCAGGATGAAGGCGCCGGCGAATTCACTGCCATCCTCCAATGCCAGTCGATACACTGCGGGCCTGTTGTCGACGCTAAACGCCCGTTCCCGTGCCGCAGCACTTGGGTACTTGAGCACGTTGTCCGCCAGCGTGCGCCCATTGGCCGACAACGTGCCATCAACTGAGCTCAATGCCAATTGATGGGCCAGCACCTGTCGGCGCAGTGCGACCAGTTGCTCCTCCCGGTTGGGTTGCGCACCCTGTCCTGTCCTCCAGAATGCATTCAGGCTTACGGTTGTCGCTAATTCCAATGCGGCGGCCAGGGTTGCAGTCGAGCCGACTGAAGCGAGGCGTTTGTCCGTTTCCAGCGTGTTACATTCGCGGAAGAACGCGCCGGTCTCCTGGGTCAGGTAGGCCTCTGCGTTGGGCGCACGCAAGGTTTTCAGGAGCTTGCCCAGTGTTTCACAGGACACAAGTTGCGTTTGCCCCTGCGTGTCCTCCCTGTATCGACTGTAGAAAATCTGGTTTGGATTGATGGGCCGATGCACGTCGGGAAAGATCCCGGCCAATTGCTCCTGGTACACGCTGCCCAGGCTCGGCTGTTGCTGCAGCAGTTGGTCGGTTTGGGCGCTGAGCTTGTCAAGCTCCCTGATCAGGTGTGCCTGCTGTTTGTCCAGCGCTAGCGAAGCAGGCACCTCCACGGGTAGCGTCATGGGCTGCAAGGACATCGAAGAAGTGCTCCCGCCCTGGAGGGGTTGCGGGTCATCAGCCTGTGGATTCATGGGGGGAGGCAATGAAGTGTGCATGGGTCGACTCTTATAACGGGGGCATGGTGCACCACAGGTGCAGCACGCCGGCTGAATAGGAGTTGGTGAGTGTGGGGGCGCCGGTATTGGCTTGAGTGGTACTTGTATGTGACTCAGCACAAGCCCGTTGCCAGCGCCTGGGATGTGTATGATCCTGGTGTTTTTTTCAATCCGAGGCGTTTATTTCATGTCCATGACAATTCGCATTGCTGCGGCCCTGTTGATCGGCCGCGACGGTCAAACCCTGCTGGTGCGCAAGCGCGGTACTCAGGCCTTCATGCAGCCCGGCGGCAAAGTTGACGCTGGCGAACAACCCATCGAAGCGTTGTCCCGTGAATTGCAGGAAGAACTGAACCTGCGTATCGATCCAACGCACGCGGTGTATCTCGGCCAATTCTCGGCGCCTGCCGCCAATGAGCCGGGCTTTACCGTACAGGCCGAGTTGTTCCAGGTGACAATCGACGCAGCCGTCTTCCCCGCTGCGGAGATTGAAGAGGTGCGCTGGATCGATCCGATGAGCGACGGTGGCTTGCATCTGGCACCGTTGACGCGTGACTTCATCCTGCCGTTCTATCGCGATTCGCTGGCGACCGCATGATGATCCGCCAGTTGCTCAGCAGCGATGCGCAAGCCTATCGCGCGTTGATGCTCCAGGCGTACGGCGCTTATCCCCAGGCGTTCACCTCCAGCGTGGCCGAACGCGCAGAGATGCCGTTGAGCTGGTGGCAGAAGCGCCTCGACAGCCCACTGGATCGGCTGCTTGGCGCTTTCGAGGACGATCAACTGGCGGGTATTGTCGGCTTGGCGTTCGAACCTCGGGAAAAGGCGCGGCACAAGGTGACCTTGTTCGGTATGTACGTGACCCAGGCTCACCAGCAAAGAGGCTTGGGCCGGCAACTGGTAGAGGCGGCGCTGGCAGAAGCCCGCCGGCATCCGCGCCTGACGTTGATCCAACTGACGGTGACTGCCGGCAACGATGCAGCGTTGGCGCTTTACCAGCGCTGCGGTTTCATTCAGTACGGCCTGGAGCCGTTGGCCGTGCGGGTAGGTGACGAGTATTTCGACAAGATCCACCTGTGGCGGGAATTGGCGGATCAGTGACCTCCCACAGGGTTGCCTGCGGCGCTTAGCGCACTGCACTGACCCCATCCAGGGTGGAAAACGACGTGTCCTTGGCCGTCAGCAAAAAGTCGCGCATGTACGGCGCATCCAGCATGTCCGCCCGAATCCCCGCATACAGCGTTGCAAACAAACCTTTCTCGCCCAACCGCTTGGCCTTCACATACCCGCGTGAGCTGTATTCATGCAGTGCCCAATGCGGCATGCCGCACACGCCACGGCCGCTGGCCACCAATTGCATCATCATCACCGTCAGTTCCGAGGTGCGTACCTGGGCCGGTTCCACATCGGCGGGCTCCAGGAAGCGGGTGAAGATGTCCAGGCGGTCGCGTTCCACCGGGTAGGTGATCAGGGTTTCAGTCAGCAGGTCTTGCGCAACGATGTACGACTTGTGCGCCAGCGCGTGCTGGTTGGCCACCGCCAGCATGGCTTCATAGGTAAACAGCGGCACATAGGTGATGCCCGGCAACTCCAGGGGGTCGGAGGTCACCACCAGGTCCAGGTCGCCACGGGCCAGGGCCGGCAGTGGGGCGAAGGCGAAGCCCGAGGCCAGGTCCAGCTCCACTTCCGGCCAGGCATCGCGGAACTGGTCGATGGTCGGCATCAGCCATTGGAAGCAACTGTGGCATTCGATGGCCATGTGCAGCCGCCCGGCGGTGCCGCCGGCCAGGCGTGCGATGTCTCGCTCGGCGCCGCGCAGCAAGGGCAGGGTGGCGTCGGCCAATTGCAGCAGGCGCAGGCCGGCGCTGGTGAAGCGCAGCGGCTTGGTCTTGCGCACGAACAGCGGCATGCCCAGGCGTTCTTCCAGTTCCTTGAACTGATGGGACAGCGCCGACTGCGTCAGGTGCAGGCGTTCGGCGGCTTCCACCAGGCTGTCGGCTTCGCGCAGGGCGTGCAGGGTTTTGAGGTGGCGGATTTCCAGCACGGCGGCCTCCATGAATAAAATTTGTGCTTAATGATAAGGCATTGAGCACTATTCATGTTGCCCGCCAGGCCATTCAACTTATTCCAGTGCCTCGAAGTGTTGCCTGGCAAGGGGTTTGTCGATATTGCCGCGCCAGATTTCAACGTCCGCGAAGGTGGCTCCGGCGCCCGCCTGGGCTGCTCGCCACTTCATGCCCAGGTATTGTTGGTCGTAGCGCTTTATGTGCGCCTTCTCAAAGCTGCCGAACGGGGATCGCGGTGTCACATAGTGAAAGTGCGCGTACCAGATCAGTTTGTCGGCCTTTCCCTGCTTGGTCGTGCTGTAAACCTCATACTCCTGCAGATAGTCGTCTTGTCCGTCAGGACGTTTGTCTCTGAGCTTTTGGCGTGTGCCTTTCTTTCGAATCACCACTCGACCTTTTTGAATCAGGTAATCCAGGTAGCCCTCGGTCGGCGTATTGCTTTCCAGGCTGCGCTGGATCCGCAGGGCTTGCCCTGACTGCTCAAGTGCACTGGCCCGGTTTCGCAGTTTTTCGACGATCGGGTTGTCGGCCTCCAGGCCTTGCACGGTCCTGGCCCGGGTCCTGAGGCCTTTGGCTTCGCTGACCAGCATATGTTCGAGGTTGACCGGCTCCATGGTTTTGTAGCCCCGGACTTTGTTTTCGACGGCATCCACCGCATCCAGCCGGGCAGAGGCTTCCGCTACGATGACCTTGACGTCAGTCGGCAGCTTCGGTGAGGCGGCCACCGAGCCGCTATGGGTCGGGTTCAAGCGAAAGGTCTCGCCATCGCCGATTTTATCCCATACCTCAATAGTCGCCCCATCGGCGTCCTGGGTCATGAATTGTCTTGGCGACTGTTGCCCTGCGGGTATTTCGGTGCCGATCAATAGTTGCCCATCTTCGGTTTCAAAGACCTTCCGAGTATCGGTGCGCCTGCGTTCGGAGGCGGGCATGGCTCGCTGAGCTTTTTTAATCAGGCTCCTGAGGTCGTCTTGCAGGAGCGAGAGGAAACGTTGGTCGAAATGACTGGGTGACCTCTCCTGCCAGGTGATCAGGTCAAGGGAAAGCTCTTGGTAGACCTCGATGCAGTTTTGCAGTACCCGGTTGCGTTCTACCACGTCGAGACCCACCTCGCGGAGGGTCATGTGTGTGGTCGAGGCACGATCGAATCTTTTTCTGGCGGTTTGCACCGCGGTCTCCAGATAGACCCAGTCAATGCTCCTGACTGTCGGTTCAGGCGTAAGGGCTTGTAAAAGGTTGCCGCTTCTTATGGAGGCGATGCGAAGATCGGTAAATTTTTTTTTCCACTCATCCAGATAGGTTGCCAACTCCGTACGCTTGCTTTTGACGGTTATGCGTTTGGTCCACGTGTTCATTTCCTTTTTAAAGGCCTCTACCCGTTTCAGTTCATCGAGCAGGTCGAGACGGCACTGTCTGATTTCAAGGGTCAGGGCTTTACGCCGACCATGCCCAAGCGACGCGCTGTTGAGTTCTTGAGTGATCGCGATTGCTCGCTCAGTCAAGGCCAGTAAGCGGTTATTGGCGTGTTCGAGTAGGCGGTTCAACCGATCTGAAACGATTTGCGCTGTTTTACTCAGTTCCTGGGGAATGTCGAATTCGGGTAAGCGGATTTGCTTCTGCCTGGCATCTTCGAACGAGGTGTGCATGTTCGTTGCATCTTCAATGTCCTTGGTCAGGGCGATATCCAGTGCTCTGCTGTCGTTGGTCTTTTGAGCAGACACCACGTTCGGGTCTGGATAGTCGTCCAAGTGTTTTTTCAGTTTTATGTCGCTCTGTGCTATCTGATCGACTAGCTCGTTGTACCGCCTTATCAGCGACCTATTGAGTTCAAGGCGCTGCATGTGGACCTCAAGCGCTGCTTGAGGAAGTTGTCGATTGACAGCCGGTGGCACGCTCGAGCCCGCACGCGATGTCCCCTGTCCGCGCCTGCTGCCGCCGCCATACCCGGTGAGATGGCCGCCATGCAATGCCGAGTAAGTGTTCCACTGCTGCGCTTCGTCAAAAGCAATGACCGGTGAGTAGAGTTTTGCCTTGGCGACCAGCCGCATTTCATGGGCCGTCGGTTCAAACCTCACCTTGAAGTAACGTCCACCGTCTGCGATGAAATGCTCGCCGGAAGTATGCCGTAGCGTATGGCGATAAGGACCGGTCTGCACCGCTTGCAGGCTACCGAGTTCGAGGGGTTGATCGAATTCGTAGCCCGCGAAACGGTGGGCGGTGGTTCTCTTCACCTCACGTGTTTTCAGGTTGCGCCAGAAGGCAGGGCGCCCTGTGTATCTGGCCTGGTGCTGGCGAGTCAGCGTGCTGGCGGTGGAGGGGCGGGCGGGGGGCAGGGCTGCAAACGTCGCGGCGTCCATGCCCGCATACACCAGGCTTTCGAACACCAAGGCCAGTTGCTCAATGCCGTGGTGCACGTCGTCCTTCCTGAAGGCATCGACGGCCGCATACAGGCTGGTGACGGCATCGGCCAGGGAGACCGCAGTGCCGATCAGCGGAATAAAACCCAGCGCGATTTTGATGCCGTTGAGCAAAACGCCCGTTTTGAGCGCGTATTTCGCGTCTGCCAGGTCCTCATTGGAACGGGCGTCATTTCGATTGCCTTCAATCAGACGGCCCATGTGCGTATCCAGCTGATGGGCTGCCAGTGAGGTAGTGACCGGCCAAGGGAAGCCGACACCGATGACCGCGTCGTAGCTTTTGACCATGGCCTGGTCGATGCGGTTGATGTGAGACTGGACCTCTGCGGTCAATGCACGGCTTGCCACGTACTTGACCATGGTGTCGAGATTGCATAGATCGAACAGTTTTTTGCGCGCCTGTTCCAGGCTGTCAAAGCGTCGCAGGCATCGCTCGTCTGGCGCATCGGGCAAGTAAAGTAACGTGACCCCGGAGGTTTTTTCCTGAATGAAACTGATGCCTGAAAGGGTGACCGTGCCATAGCGATTATTGTCGCTGTCGTCGACCAGGGTCGCCGGCAGCAGGGCAATACGTTGGGTACCGACTTGCCACGCGTTGTGCGTATCGGCGTGGATCGCGGTGGTCCATACCCGCAGATCGTCGGCGTTGATATGGCCTTGCATGAACGCCATCTGGCCCTGAATCTGGAGCATCAGGCGCAGCGGTTCGGTCAGGCATTCGCGGCGGTAGTCCCGTTGGAACGTCGACTCCTGGGAGGTGCCTCTGAAGGCTTGGTAGATTCGCGTTTCATAGGCTTTGGCCAGGTTGAGGTCGCTGACCATCTTGACCAGGTAGGCACCGTTGATGCCTGCCTTGAGCCTGTTGAGCTCGGCGGTATCGTCAGCCGTCACGTCCAGGGTCATGTAGTGCAGCCGCTTGCCCAGGCTGCTGTCGATGTTCTTCAAGGCCAGTTCATCAAGGGACATCTTGCTGCGCTTCAGGCTGGGTGCGGTGGTTACTTTGACTGCGGTTGCGCCCACGCCGCTGCCGCCGGTTACGGGGTCTTGGATATCTCTTGTCGAATCAGGCAGATCCAGTTGCAGGCTGAAACCCTGGGTGATCGAGAAGTCTTTGCGCACGCGTGAATCGATTGTGAGCCTGACGAATTCATCACGTGGCGGCAGGGATTGAGCGAGCAGGGCCTGGGCCCGAACGAGCGCCGGAATGTATGCCTTGAGCCGAGCGTTGAGGCTCTCCCGTTGTTCTTCTGTTTGGGTGACCAGCCAGGTCGGCAGTTTTTGCGCCAGGTGGCCGCTGTTGTGCTGTTCCACGATCTCCAGATAGGCCGCTTCGCGGGCGCTGTGTTCGGGCACCCGGAGGTTGTCGAGGGTTTCTTCGCGTAATTTTTGCAGGCATTCGGCCAGTTTGTCGGCATCGTCGGGGGGGGCATAGGTCGAGCGCAACTGCGCAGCGCGTTCCTCGAAATAGACTTGCTGAAGGCTGAGGCTGTGCTCAAAAGGATTGCCGGTCAGCTCCTTGAGCACCAAGGCAAGCTGGTCGTCCTGGGGGGTGATTTTGAACAAGGCCTCTTCCAATGCCTGGCGGGAGGTAAAGCGTTGCAGGGCTCCCCCGGTGCCCGGCCAGTAAACCATGTAACTGGCGGCGGTTGTCGGAGGCGATTTCAAGGCCGTTGCGGCGGTGAACACCAACGGCCCTTTGAGCTCGCTCTCAGTGATTTTTTTTGTGGCATTGGTTTGGTGGGTGACCGAGAGGGTCATCGAACAGGCCGCTACTTCTACGAGGCGGTCTGCGGCCACGGGCGAATCAAGGATGACCTCCAGCAGTTTCAGTTCATCGGCGCTGATCTGGTGCAGCGCCCGCTGAATCTGTGCTTCGATTCTCAGCCCCGCCACGCGCGCATTGTAAAGCGCGGTAAATTGGGTATTGAGGGTCGCTAAGTCGCAGGGGCGTCTTTCCAGCATGAGGCGTGCCGCGGTGCCTGACGCGTGCTGTTGTACTCGCAACTCATCAAGTTGCTGCTTGAATTGCTGCAGGCGCGTGTCCCGTTCGGCTGCAGGCGTACCTTCGCCCAGCAGGGTGTCCAGGGCGGTACGTTGTTGCAGCACTCGGGCCTGGCGTTGGCTCAATGGCAGGCCGGGGTAGAGCAGGCCGAACTGCGCAAGCGTGCCCTCCTCGAGGGGAGAGGGTGTCGGCGGTTCAGGCGCCGCGGCAAACAGCGATTGGCTCTGGCGCTGTTTGTCAAACGCTTCGATGGGCAGTCGCGCCAGGCTGGCATTATCGATTTCGATACCCGGGACAGGCTTGATCGCTTCGCGGTATTGGCCATCGGCCAATAGATTGAGCCAATGGCTGATACCGCTTTCCAGGGGGTTGGTTTTGAGGCGGTAGTCAATGGTGGCCAGGGGATCGGGGGGCGAGGTCGAAAACAAGACCTGTTGATGATCGATCAACCAGCGTTCCATGTCCGTGCGCTTGGCGAACGTGCGCCAGGCCGGTTGATGGGCGGGCAAGTACAACAACTGGCTGACCGGCTGATCGGTATCGAGGGTTAACACCCATGCTCCCGGCAGGATCAGAGCGTCGGCAGTGGGGCGCTTGAGCACGATGTGTTCGGTGCAGATCTTTTCGGCCCCTGGCTCTGCCAGCAGGGGATTGATAATGGCAAACATTGGGTTAAGCGCTGCGGCGCTGATTGCACCTTGGGCCAACAGCGCTTCGCCAGAGGCCTCGAAGTGGATCTTGTACAGCGCGGTGGCCCTTGTACGACATGACACAGGTTGGTTGGGCGCGCGGTTGTTCAAAAAGTGCCGGGTCCAGGCATCCTTGATTGCCTGCTCCAGGTCCAGCCCTTTGAGTTCATCCAGCACCATGGGCACCGTGTACCCTGAAAGCCGGTGGTTGGCCGGTAGGTAGATGAGTGTCCCCTCGGGCACTTGGGTCGTATCCAGCGAGGGGTGCTGTTGCATGTAAAGACAGGCTTCGTTTATGGAGAGGAGGCTTGATCCCCGCGTTTGGGTGGCCAGGAACTTCAGGCCGGTGCGCTCACCGTCCAGTTGTAACTGCTGCTGGAGCATCTGGTTGATCACCGTGCGCACCGATGGCGTGCCGGCCATCAGTTCGCGCATATCCTTGCAGCAGTCTTGCCAGCGCTGTGTGGCGTCCAGCAGCAGGTTTTCGTCAGTATTCGCGGGCGGTAGCAGGCGTGATACTCCGAAGTCGTTCAGATTGACGTCTGGGGTGTCGGTCATGATGGCGGCTCATTCATAAAAAACGATTAGAGAGCGATCGCCATAACCGGTGGTGGGATATAACTATCGGACGACCGTTGAGCGGCCTTCATCAAACTGTCATGCAACCGTGGCAGCACGCTTGAACAAACTTCATCAAACTCGCGCTCCACTGGGGTTCTGTGTGTTGGTGTTTTTCATGCGCGTGTTGTGTTTACTGGCCGCTCTCTTATTCGGCCTGCCGTCTTTTGCGGCGTCTCGATGTGATGTCAATGTTCCGACCCAAACGGTCGACCTGGAGCAGGTGAGCATCGCCTACCAGAGTATCGGCCGTACCTCCGACCCGGCCTTGCTGCTGGTGATGGGGCTGGGCGGGCAATTGATCCACTGGCCGGATGAAGTGGTCATGGCCCTGTGCGAACAAGGGTTTCGGGTCATCCGCTATGACAACCGTGACGTGGGCCTGTCCACTTGGCGCCAGGCTCCGGCCAGTGCCAACCTGACCTTTGAAGTGCTGCGCTACAAGCTCGGCCTGCCGGTGGCGGCGCCCTATACGTTGACGGATATGGCCGACGACGCCCTGGGCTTGATGGATGCGCTGCAGGTTCGCCAATTTCACGTACTGGGCGCGAGCATGGGCGGCATGATCGCCCAGCATCTGGCGGCGATGGCGCCGCAGCGGGTGGAAAGCCTCACGCTGATCATGACCAGTTCCGGCGCCGAAGGCTTGCCCGCCCCGAACGCTGCGCTGGTGCAGTTATTGTCGCGACGCAGTGCGCCGAATCGTGAGGTGGCGCTTGAACAACAGGCTGATTTGCTTGCGGCACTGGGCAGCCCGGATGTGAAGGATGATCGCCAGGCCCTCTTGCGCCAGGCCGCACAGTCCTATGACCGCGCCTTCAACCCCGAAGGCGTCAAGCGCCAGATCATGGCGATCCTCGCCGAACCGAGCCGCGTGCCGTTGCTCAACCAACTGCGCGTGCCGACCCTGGTGGTGCACGGCACCGCCGACCCGCTATTGCCGGTGATGCATGGCGTTCATTTGGCTGCGCATATCCGGGGTAGCCAGTTGAAGTTGATTCCGGGCCTGGCCCACCGATTTCAGGAAGTATTCAAGGCGCCCCTGCTGGCGGCGGTGCTGCCTTACCTGCAAGCCCATCGCGATGATGCGGCGCACTGGGCGCGGGTTGACGTGGGTGCGCCTTCGAAGCTGTTGTAAAGGTGGTGTATCGTGTGGCTTTTGCAGCGCATGAATGCCAGCGAGGTTGCCCACCATGAGTACTGCCCTGAAAATCGATTTCATCAGCGACGTGTCCTGCCCCTGGTGCATCATCGGCTTGCGCGGCCTGACCGAAGCCCTCGACCAGCTTGGCGCCGACGTGCAGGCCGAGATTCATTTCCAGCCGTTCGAACTGAACCCGAAGATGCCCCCTGAAGGGCAGAACATCGTTGAGCACATCACTGAAAAATACGGCTCCAGCGCCGAAGAGTCCCAGGCCAATCGTGCGCGTATCCGTGACATGGGCGCGGCGTTGGGCTTTGCCTTTCGCACCGACGGCCAGAGCCGCATCTACAATACCTTCGACGCGCACCGTCTGCTGCATTGGGCCGGGTTGGAAGGTTTGCAGTACAACCTCAAGGAAGCGCTGTTCAAGGCCTACTTCACCGACGGCCAGGACCCTTCCGACCACGCGACCCTGGCGATCATTGCCGAAAGCGTCGGCCTGGACCTCAAGCGCGCCGCCCAGATTCTTGCCTTTGATGAATATGCCGCCGAGGTGCGCGAACAGGAGAAATTGTGGATCACCCGCGGCGTGACCTCGGTGCCGACCATCGTGTTCAACGACCAGTATGCGGTCAGCGGTGGTCAGCCGGCCGAAGCCTTCGTTGGCGCGATTCGCCAGATCATCGAAGAAGCCAGGAAGTAACCGCCAGGCAAAGATCCAAGTGTGGGAGGGGGCTTGCCCCCGATAGCAGTATGTCAGCCAACGGATTGGTTGCTGACACACCGTAATCGGGGGCAAGCCCCCTCCCATATTTTTTGATCTGTGCAGGTTTGAATATCTCGCTGGCCCATCCCTTGCATTGACCCCTTAAAGCCCATCCGGCCTGCGGCTGGGCGCTGCCATTAGGGGTGAAACATTACCTTGAATATTCTTGACCTCGACCACAGCCTCACCGGTCAGGCGCCGATTGCCCGGCGGTTGGCCAGCGGCCGGGCAACGCGCCTCGATCTGCTGGACCTGGGCCCGAAACTGCGCCTGTGGTCCACCGAAAAAACCTGGAAACGTTTCGTCGAGCGCCTGGCCCAGCGGCCACGGCCCAGCGATGCGCGCCCTGAGATCCTGTTCGTCGGCTCCGGCGACTATCACCACCTCACGCCGGCGTTCCTGGCCGACCTGAAGGAGCCCGTCAGCCTTATCCACTTCGACAACCACCCCGACTGGGTGCGCTTTGCGCCCAAGCGTCACTGTGGTTCGTGGGTCAACCGTGCGCTGAAGATGCCGGCGATCAAACGCATCGTCACCCTCGGCCCGTGCAGCGATGACCTGCATAACCCGCAACTGCGCGGCGGTAACCTTGGCGCTCTCAAGCGCGGGCACTTGCAGTTGTTTCCCTGGCAGCACCCGCCGTCGAAAGTCTGGGGCCGGGTTGGCGACGGTGCCGGTCACCAGCAGCAGGAAAACCACCTGCACTGGCGCAACCTGGCGGAGCTGGACTGGGCAGCCTTCCTCGACCAGATGATCGCCAGCCTGCCTACCGAAGCGATCTGGATCACCCTCGACAAAGACGTGCTGGCCAGCGAAGACGCCGCCACCAATTGGGACCAGGGTGGCATGCGCCTGAGCCACTTGCTCCAGGCCCTGCGGGCGTTGGCGGCGCATAAACGCATCATTGGCATCGACGTGTGCGGCGAGTTTGCGGCGCCGGCCTTCAGCAACGCCTTCAAGCGCTGGGAGGCCAAGTCCGACCAGCCACCGCCCGAGCGTTGGAGCGCGCAGGATTTGCAGCGCAATGCGGCGACCAATGAAGCCCTGATCGACCTGTTTGAGGAGCTGTTCCCGTGACCCTGACCGTGGTGCTGTTGCTGGCGTTTTCCATTGTGCTCGATGTGATTGGCCAGTTGTGTTTCAAGCTGGGTGTGGACCGTTTACCGCAACTCGATGGCGGCTTTCGTCTGCGCGCGTTCTGGGGCCAGGTGTTCAATGCGCCGCTGCTCTGGGCCGGCGTCGGGGCCTATGTGATCGAGTTTTTCGTCTGGCTCGAAGCTTTGTCCCGTGCGCCGTTGAGCCTGCTGTTTCCGCTGGCGGCGTTGGCCTATTGCCTGGTGGTGCTGGCGGGCCGGGTAGTGCTCAAGGAAACCGTCAGCCGACGGCGTTGGCTGGGCACGCTGGTGATTACCCTGGGCGTGATGTTGGTGGCGATTGCGGGAGGCCAGGCATGAGTACGCAAACCCTCGATACGGGCTGGCTGCATGGGCGTTTCGGCACGTTGGTGCTGTGGGCGCTGTTGATCGCCACTGAAAGTGCCGGGCAGTTGTTTACCAAAGTGGCCGGTGATCAATTGGGCCAGATGGATTTCAGCTGGCAGTGGCTGACGCAGGTCGCGCACAACCCCGGGATCCTGGCGGCGATTGCCAGTTATCTCGGCGCATTTTTTGTGTGGATGCTGATCCTGCGGCGCAGCAGTTTGTCTTTGGCCTTTCCATTGAGTTCGCTGGTATTTGTGGCGGTGCTGCTGGGGTCCTGGCTGGGACTGGGGGAGCACATCAGCGTTTTGCACTGGGTGGGTGTGGCGGTGATTGTGGCGGGGATTGCGTTGTTGGCGGAGGGAGAAGAAAACTGACCGGACCGGTATGTCAGACTCGGTTCAAAATGTAGGAGGGGGCTTGCCCCCGATGAGGGCGTGTCAGTGAGTACATGTGCGACTGACCCACCGCTATCGGGGGCAAGCCCCCTCCCACATTTTGATCTCTATACATCAGGTGGATAAGGGGTGGCTTTTAATTGAAGGAGTAGCTGAGCGCCGTCTGCACCTGGCCCTGGTTGACGCTGCCGGCCTGCCTGACAATGCTGCTGTTGGCTGCCGAGCCGACCAGGTGGACCCAACTGGCGCTGGTCAGCAATGACCAGTGCGTTGCCAGCGGGAACGCGAAGCTCTGGCTCAGCGTCACGTTCTGCAAGCCACCGCTGGCGTTGTAAGGCCGAAAGCCCGTGGCGGCGGCTTCGTTGTTGTCCACGCCGAAGAAGGTATTGGCCTGGCGTGCATCGGCAAAATGCGCGACCAGCCCGGTGCTGCCGATAATCCCGCCACCCAGTGGATAGCCCAGTTCGCCGCCCAGTTTGCCGAGCGCGCCACTTTGCGTATGCCCACCGCCCACGGCCTGGCCCAACTGCGCGTAGACCCGCCAGAAATCGGCCGGAGCGTATTGGACGAACCCGCCGACCTCGGCCATGTCCGACACATTGCGCAGACCTTGCAGCGCGCCGTTGGATGTACGGCCCGACAGGTAATTGATGTACGGGCCGGCTGTGATGCCATGGGCGTTCAACGCGCTCCAGGTCAAGCCGTCATCGGTACTCAGGCTGACGTCGCCCCAGTCCAGGTCCAGATAGGGCACGGGGCGGGTTTCGTAGCGGCTGCCCGTCGGGTCATGGGGCTGGTAACTGAGACCGGCACCCACGTCGCCGCTGATGCCTTGTGCCCAGGCGGTACTGGAGATGCCGCACACCCCCAAAAAACTGGCGAATACAACGGACGTGAGTTTGGACATGGTGCGCTTTCCTGGTGAATTCATGCGCGCATGAACGCGCAGACCCCGGCTCCCACGCAAGCACTCATCTTGTTTGTAGCAAGCTACAAAAATTGTAGCTTGCCGAACACATATTCGCCCCAACCCCTGAGAAAGCCCCAGCCCCGCTGGGCTTTGGCCTGTTGGCACGCTCCCTGCTCTACCGGTAATGCAAGCGCATACAGCGCGCCTCTTTCCAAAGGTAGACGCAATGAACCAATGGCATATCGTGTGTGACTTCGACGGGACCATCACCCCTACCGATGTCATCGACAACGTCCTCCAACGCTTCGCCGGCCCCGAGTGGGAAACCATCGAACAGCAATGGCTGGATGGACATATCGGTTCACGCGAATGCCTGAGCCGCCAACTGGCGCTGATCAAGGCCACCCCCAGTGAACTGCTGGCGTATTTCGACAGCGTCGAGATTGACCCGGACTTCCCGGATTTCATCGATCACGTCATGGACCTGGGCGCGACCCTCGAAGTGGTCAGCGACGGCATCGAGCAGGGCATCGCGCGCATTCTGTCGCGCAACTACGTGACCTTGCTGCCGATCCTCGCCAACCGCCTGCGCCAGGTCGACCAGAACAGCTGGCGCATCGACTTCCCGCACGCCAGTGATGCCTGCCGCGCCGCTTCCGGCAACTGCAAGTGCAAGTCCACACCGCGCAACAAGCGCGTGCTGGTGATCGGCGACGGTAAATCCGACATGTGCGTGGCCTCCACCGCCGACTTCGTGTTCGCCAAGGGCAGCCTCGCCGAGTATTGCGTCGCCCACCGCATTCCTCATGCGCGCTTCGACACCTTCGCCCAGGTGCCTGCCTTGCTGGCTCAACTGCCGCAAGGCATCGCCGCCAACGCCACCACGTTCAACACCTCTTTTGACACTCAGGAACTCTTCCATCATGTCTGATATCCGCATCGCCACCGCCGAAGACCAGATCCTTCTGGATAAAGAAGCCAAGTACTGCTCCTACGGCGACACCGTTCACTACATCGAGCCGCCGCGTATTTTCAGTCGCTGCGAAGGCTCCTACGTGTGGGACACCGAAGACCAGGCCTACCTCGACCTGCAGATGTGGTACTCGGCCGTCAACTTCGGTTATGCCAACCCGCGCCTGAACAATGCGCTGAAACAGCAGATCGACACCCTGCCGCAGATCGCCAGCCAGTACCTGCACAAAGGCAAGATCGAGCTGTCGGAAATGATCGCGGTCGACGCCAAGAAAAAATTCGGCCTCGACGGCCGCGTGCACTTCAACGTCGGCGGTTCGCAATCGATTGAAGACTCGTTGAAGGTGGTGCGCAACGCCAGCAACGGCAAGAGCCTGATGTTCGCCTTCGAAGGCGGCTACCACGGCCGTACGCTCGGTGCCTCGTCGATCACTTCCAGCTTCCGTTACCGTCGTCGCTACGGCCACTTTGGCGAGCGCGCCAACTTCATTCCGTTCCCGTATCACTTCCGCGGCCCGAAAGGCATGACCAAGGAAGAATACGGCAGCCACTGCGTGCAGCAGTTCGCGCGCTTGTTCGAGACCGAATACAACGGCGTCTGGGACCCGAAAACCAACCAGTGCGAATACGCGGCGTTCTATGTGGAGCCGATCCAGGGCACCGGCGGCTACGTGATCCCGCCGATGAACTTCTATCGCGAACTCAAGCACGTCCTGGACCAGCACGGCATCCTGATGGTCTCGGATGAAATCCAGATGGGCTTCTACCGCACCGGCAAACTCTGGTCGATCGAGCACTTCGACGTGCAGCCGGACGTGATCGTGTTCGGCAAGGCGCTGACCAACGGCCTCAACCCGCTGGGCGGCATCTGGGCCCGTGAAGAGCTGATCAACCCGAAGGTGTTCCCGCCAGGTTCGACCCACTCTACCTTCGCCTCCAATCCGTTGGGCACGGCGGTGGGCCTGGAGATGTTCAAGATGACCAACGAAGTCGATTACGGCGCGATGGTCATGGCCAAGGGCAAATACTTCCTCGAAGGCCTGCAGGATTTGCAGAAGCGTTTCCCGATCATCGGCGACGTCGACGGCCTGGGCCTGGCGCTGCGCTGCGAAATCTGCGGGCCGGATGGCTTCACCCCGGACAAGGCGACCCTGGACTACATGGTCGAGGAAGGCATGAAAGGCGACATGGTGGTGGATGGCCAGAAACTCGGCCTGATCCTCGACGTGGGCGGTTACTACAAGAACGTGATCACCCTGGCACCGTCCCTGGAAATCAGCTACCCGGAAATCGACCTGGGCCTGAAGCTGCTCGAGCAACTGCTGGTGCGAGCGACCAACCGGTGAACAGCGCTGTTCTAAATAGCCAAGGGATCGACCTCGGTGAAGGCGATGCCGGCTTCGTTCTCGGTGAGGGGCCGGTCGGGATCCTGTTGATCCATGGCCTGACCGGCACTCCGACGGAATTGCGCCAGGTCGCCAAGGGGCTGGTCAAGGCGGGCAACTGCACGGTGTACGTGCCCACCCTGGCCGGGCACTGCGGCGATAACAGCGACCTGCAGGCCACCGGCTGGCGCGACTGGTACGAAGGGGTGCGCAAGACCTTCGTACAGGTCAAGCGGCGTCACGCGCAGGTGTTCGTCGGCGGCTTGTCCATGGGCGCGGTGATGTCGATGTACGTGGCGGCCGAGCACCCGGGGCAGGTCGCCGGGCTGCTGATGTATTCCACCACCTTGAAGTACGACGGCTGGAGCATCAACAAGCTGGCCTTTCTCACGCCGTTGCTGATGAAGATTCCGTTCGGCGTGCACGTTTGCAGCTTCGAAGAAAAGCCGCCCTATGGCATCAAGAACCAACGCCTGCGGGCCATCGTCGAGCGGCAGATGAAGGAGGGCGAGACCAGCGAGGCGGGGCTGTTGACCATGGAAGGCATCACCGTGCGCGAGTTGCATCGCCTCAACGCCGTGGTCAAGAAACGCATGCCGGCTATCAAGACACCGGCGCTGGTGTTGCACTCCATCGAGGACGATATCACCAGCCGTTGGAACGCCGATTACGTGGAGCGCCACCTCGGTGGCCCGGTGACCAAAATCCTGCTGGATAACTGCTATCACATGATTACCGTCGACCTGCAATACCGCCGTGTGATCGAGTTGAGCGCCGAGTTCGTCGAGCGGCATTCGATGCATCTCAATCGTGTGGCCTGATGCGCTTACCTGTAGGCGCGAGCTTGCTCGCGACGGTCGTTCGCGATAACGCGTAGCCAGGCTGAACGCGTTCTCTGCGCGATTTTCGCGAGCAAGCTCGCTCCTACAGTGGGGGCGGTGTTGATAAGGAAAAACTGTGATAACCACCCAAGCCTACCCGACCATCCGGGCTATCCAGCGCGATGCCTGGAATGACTGTTTCCCCGGTGCCCTGGAGGACTGGGACTACTACCTGGCCGTGGAAAACGCCGCGATCGATGACTTCCAGTGGCGCTATCTGGCCGTCTACGAAGATCAAGCGCTGGTGGCCGTGGCGCCCGCGTTCATTACCCATTATCGCCTCGACACCACGGTGTCCGGAGCCGGCAAGCGCTTGACCGAGCGCTTGCAACGCCTGTGGCCGGGTGCCTTGCAGTTGGCCCTGTACGCGATCGGCTCGCCGGTGGCCGAGCGGTGTGACGCGGGGATCGCCAGCCACGTGCGCGCGGGGAGCAGGCCCCTGTTGCTTCAGCAATTGCTCATCGCCGCGCGGCGCGATGCCGACGGGTTCGGCATCGGCCTGCTGGCGGTCAAGGACGCACCGACCAACGATGCGCACTGGGCCGAGAGTTGTCGCGCCGCAGGCTTTCAAAGCATGCCGAGCCTGCCCTCCGGCGTGCTGCCGGTGCCCTATGGTTCGGTGGAGGCTTACCTGGGCTCGTTGGGCAAATCCACGCGCAAAGACCTGCGCCGCAAACTGCGTGCGCCGGGGCCACGGGTGGAGTGGCGACACAACATCGATGATGTGCTGCCCGAGGTCATGCGCCTCTATGAAGCCACGCTCACGCGCGCGGACTTGCAGTTCGAACGCCTGCCCGCCGGTTACTTCACGGGGATTCTTGAGCAACTGCAAGCGCGTGCGGTGTGTGTTCTTTACTGGGTGGACGAGCACCTGGTGGCGTTCAACCTGATCCTGCTCGACGAGCATCGGCTGATCGACAAGTTTTTCGGGCATGACATCGCGTTCAGCCGTGAATACAACTTGTACTTTCGCAGTTGGCTGACCAATGTCGACTACTGTATTCAACACAATATTGCGCTGTACGAATGCGGCCAGGCCGGTTATGCCAGTAAACTGCGCCTGGGTTGCGAGTTCCAGGGCAACAGCCTGTTTTTCCGCCACCGCAATCGGCTGGTCAACAGCCTGCTCAAGCTTGTAAAACTGTTTATCCGACCGGACCGTTCCGACCCTGCCATGGCTGCTGCGATAAGCGAAACCTGATGATTACCAAGACCCGCCAGAAAGCCCGCCCCTTTGCCATTTCGCGCTGGAGCGTGCAGCGCAAGCTGGTGCTGGCCTTCTGGCTGGTCAGCGTGATTCCGACCATGATCGCGGCGGAACTGGCCGCCACCACGCTGTCGCAGATTTTCGACAGCAACGTGCGTATCTGGCTGCAGGAGTCGACCAAGATCGTCAAGGACGAGATCGGCGACATCCTTCACGATAACGCGCGCATGGCCAAGCTGTTCCTGCGCTACACCAGCCCACCCTCATCCAGGCAGGCTGAACGGCATGACCAGCTGACCGCCGACATCGCCAGCGCCACCGACATCGATGTGGTGGCACTGATTCGTACCAGCGACCGCAAGGTGCTGTTCAGCACCGCCGCCGACGATATCGTCAAGCAAATCAGCCTGACCAGCAATGCGGTGCTGCAGACCGTACAGGTGGCCGGCGTGAGCACAGGCCTGGTGGTGTCGACCTTCGAGACCACCCGCGATGGGGTCGATTATCTGCTGCTGGTAGCGACTTACCTGGACAGCAGTTTCCTCACCAGCGTGGCCGATGTGCATTCCCTCGACCTGCGTTTGTACCTGGCCAACCCGGCGGGTTTTTCCGAGATATTCTCGACTCAGCGCTTTGAAAATCACCCGTCGCGCATTCCCAAAGACGTCGAAGCCGAGCTGCGCAGCACCCGGCAGCCGAGCGAGCAGTTCACCAATCAGTACAGCGGCTTGTACTGGCCGATATTCAACGACGCCGGCGAGCTGCAAGGCGTGATCTTCAGCGGCCTGCTGCGCCACACGAGCCTGGTGGGGCTGGTGAACCAGAGCAATTTGTTCGTGCTGATTTTCCTCGTCAGCTCGGCGCTGTCGCTGGCTGCGGGCATGTGGGTGTCGCGACGCCTGACCCAGCCGCTGCGCGACTTGTCCCAGGGCGTGAATGCGGTGATCTCCGGCAACTACACTCACCGCGTGGTGGTCAGCGGCGGCGACGAGCTGGCGCAACTGAGCAGCACGTTCAACCACATGACTGAACGGCTGGGCGAATTGCATCATCTGGAAGCCCAGCTACGCCGGCGTGATCGCCTGCATGCCCTGGGTGAAGTCGCCATGGGCCTGGCCCATGAAATCCGCAACCCATTGGGCATCATCAAGACCGCCACCCAACTGTTGCACCGTCGCGCCGACCTGCCGGACACCGACAAGCGCCACCTGGAGTACGTCATCAGCGAGGTCAGCCGGATCAACGAACTGATCACCGAATTCCTCGATTTCGCCAAGCCCAATCCGCCGATGCGCGTCCTGCAACCGGCACGCGCGCTGGTGGAGGAAATCCTCGGTTTCTGCGGCCCGGAGTTGAGTACCCACAACATCGACGCCCAGATTGACGACCAGGCGCCCGACGCCACGATCTACGCGGACGCCAAGCAGCTCAAGCAGGCCTGTCTCAACCTGATTCTCAACGCCATCGACGCGATGCCCGAAGGCGGGCGCCTCACCCTGGGTATCCGCAGCGCGGGCGACAATACCGTGATCAGCATCGCCGATACCGGCGAGGGCATCCCGGCGGGTATGGTCGAGCGCATCTTCACTCCGTTTGTCACCACCAAGGCCTCGGGCACCGGCCTGGGTCTGGCCAAAGTCTATTCGATCATGGAAAGTCACGACGCCAGCATCGAGTGCGTCACCGAGAAAGATGCTGGCGCCACCTTCAACCTGTACATTCCAGCTAACGGTGAAGACGACGGCGAGGGTGAGGACGGGCATGACGCATAACGTATTGGTGGTCGACGACGAGCCCAAGCTCTGTGACCTGCTGTCGTCCGCCCTGGGCCAGAACGGCATCCAGGTGTTCACGGCCGGCAATGGCCTGCATGCGCTCAAAGTGCTGGAGCAGGAGGACATCGACCTCGTCATCAGCGACTGGCGCATGCCGGGCATGGACGGGCCGGCGTTGCTGGCCGAGATCAAGCAGCGTTATCCAAACGTGCCGGTGATCGTGATGACGGCCTACAGCACGGTGAAAAATGCCGTGCAGTCGATGCGCAATGGCGCCTACGACTACATCGCCAAGCCGTTCGATATCGACGAGCTCGACATCACCGTGGCCAAGGCCCTGCAGTTTCGCGACATCATGCGCGATAACGCACGCCTGCGCGCCGAGCTGGATGAACACGCCCAGTTCGACAGCCTGGTGGGCGACAGCCCGGCGTTTCGCAAAGTGCTGCAAGCGGTGGACTCGGTGCGCGACAGCAGCGCAACCATCCTGCTGACCGGCGAAAGCGGTACCGGCAAGGAAATGGTCGCCCGCGCCATTCACAAGCACGGCAGCCGTGCCGACCAGCCGTTCGTGGCGGTCAATTGCGCGGCGATTCCTGAGGGTTTGCTGGAAAGCGAGATGTTCGGTCATCGCAAAGGCGCGTTCACCGGCGCCGTGGCCGACCGGGTAGGGCGCTTCATGCAGGCCGACAAGGGCACGCTGTTCCTTGATGAAGTTGGTGATATGCCGTTGGCCTTGCAGGCCAAGATCCTGCGCGCCTTGCAGGAACGGGTCATCGAACCGGTGGGCGATCCCCGTGAGCGCAAGGTGGACGTGCGGGTGATCGCCGCCACCAACAAGAACCTGCTGGACGCAGTGGCCAACAAGGAGTTTCGCGAAGACCTGTATTACCGCCTGAATGTCTTCCCGATTCCTCTGCCGGCCCTGCGCGAGCGTGTGGAAGATATCGCGCCCCTGGCCCGGCATTTCGCTCGCACCCTCAGCGCGACCGCCGGCAAACGCATCAGCGGGTTCAGCCCCGAAGCCTTGCAGGCCATGGCGGCGTATCACTGGCCGGGCAATATCCGCGAGCTGCAAAATTGCGTGGAGCGGGCGACCATCGTGGCGGCGTCGCCGGTGATCGAAGATATTGATTTGCCGGGGTATCTGTTCGCCTCCAGGCCCGCCGAGGCTGGCGCGGCGGCAATCCTGAGTGATGGGCCGGGTGTACCGCAGGACCTGGATGCGGCGCTGGCGGAGGTGGAGAAGGCATATATTCTGGCGGCCTTGCAAGAAAGCAACGGGGTACAGGCTGCGGCTGCGGCGAAGATCGGGATCTCGGAGAGGAGCTTCTGGTATCGCCTGAAGAAGCTCGGCATCCAAGTCGACAAAATAGTCCGCTGACACAGCATGGTTAACATGTGGGAGGGGGCTTGCCCCCGATAGCGGTGGGTCAGTCACCTTATCTTTAACTGATCCACCGCTATCGGGGGCAAGCCCCCTCCCACATTTGGACTGTGGTGTGTCAGGTGTGGACGCGTACCCACACGCTGACCAGCACCGTTGCCGCCATCAACCAAGCGACTGCCGCGACTGCCAGCGACGCTTCCAACCGCATCCGATCCACCATCACATACAACGTCGCCAGATACACAAAGTACGGAATGATCGACCACATCCCGAACAGTATCGTGGTTTTCAGGTCCTCCACCGAGCGGCCCTTGCCGACGATGTAGTGAGCAATCAGCGCAAAGGTGGGAAACAGCGGCACCAGGCCTGCGATGTAATAATTTTTGGTCTTGGCCAGCGCCGCCAATATCAGCACTACCGCCGCGCCAAGCGCGGCTTTCAAGAATAGAGCCATCAGTGACTCAACCCGTATTTCTTGACCTTGTCGAACAGCGTGGTCTTGGCCATCCCCAGTTCCTGGCTGGCCTGGGTCAGGTTGCCGCCGCTGCGTTGCAGGGCATCGTTGAGCAGGTTGCGCTCGAAGGCTTCCACCGCCTCGGTGAAGGCCAGGCCTTGGGTGCTGCCGCCCGTGCCGCTTTTCTTGAACGCGGGCAGGCCCAGGGCGAAGCGTTCGGCGACGTTGCGCAGTTCGCGCACGTTGCCCGGCCAGTCGTGGCTCATCAGGCTCGACAGCGTCTGGTTGTCCAGCTCCGGCGCGGTGCGATCGAAGCGCAGTGAGGATTGCTGCAGGAAGTGTTCGAACAACTGCAGGATGTCTTCACGGCGCTCGCGCAGGGGCGGCAGTTCCAGGGTGACCACATTGAGCCGGTAGTACAGGTCGCTGCGGAATTGGCTGGCGCGGCTCAGTTCGTCGAGGTCGGACTTGGTGGCGGCAATCACCCGGCAGTCTACGGCCACGCTCTGGTTCGAACCCAGGCGCTCGAGGGTACGTTCCTGCAGCACCCGCAGCAGTTTGATCTGCAGGTTGATCGGCATGCTTTCCACTTCGTCGAGAAACAGCGTGCCCTCATGGGCGTGCTCGATCTTGCCGATGCGGCGCTTGCCGGCGCCCGTGAAGGCGTTGGCTTCGTGGCCGAATATCTCGCTTTCGAACAGGTTCTCCGGCAGCCCACCGCAGTTCAGTGCGACGAACGGATGGGAATGGCGCCGGCTGAAATCATGCAGGCAACGCGCGACCAACTCCTTGCCGGTGCCGGTTTCGCCTTCGATCAGCACGTTGGCCGAGGTGTCGGCGACGTTGGCGATCAGTTCGCGCAGGTTCTGCATCGCCGGCGAACGCCCGATGATGCGACCCTCCAGTGAGTCGCGCTCGGCCAGCTGGCGGCGCAGCGACCAGACTTCCCGCGCCAGTGCGCGCTGCTCCAGGGCGCGACGGGCAACATCCACCAGGCGCTCGGGGGAGAAGGGTTTTTCCATGAAGTCGTAGGCGCCGTTGCGCATGGCGCCGACGGCCATGGAGATGTCGCCATGCCCGGTGATCAGCACCACCGGCAGGCTTTTATCCAGCGCCTTGAGGCGGGTCAGCAGCTCCAGCCCATCGATGCCCGGCAGGCGGATATCGCTGATGACAATGCCGGCGAAGTTCTCGCCGATGTGCGTCAAGGCTTCTTCGGCGCTGCCCACGCCAACGCTGGGAATGTCTTCCAGCGCCAGGGCTTGCTGGCAACCCAGCAGCACATGGGGGTCATCTTCGACGATCAGGACAGTGAGGTCTTGGGCTTGCATATTCATGTCGACTCAACTTTTTCGGCGCCCGCCAACGGCAGGTTCAGGACAAACGCGGTACCACCACTGGCCGGATGTTCCACCGCCAGGCTACCGCCGGTGGCCGCCGCGAGGCTTGCAGACAAGGTAAGGCCCAGGCCCAGGCCTTGCTCGCCGGGTTTGGTGGTAAAGAACGGCTCGAACAGATGCTTGCGGGCCTCGGGATCGATGCCGTGGCCATTATCGCGCACCCTCAAGCGATATTTGCCCTCGGCGCTCTGGCCTTCGAGCCACAGTTGCGGCGCCGGTTGCGCCTGCATCGCGTCGAGGGCGTTGCCGATCAGGTTGACCAGAATCTGCTCCAGGCGCGTCTGGTCGATCTGCAATTGGGCATTGGCGAACTCACGGTGCACGGCCAGCGGCACGCTGTCCAGACGCGCGCCGAGCACCTGGAACGCGGCGTCCACGGCCTTGGCCAGGCTTGCCTCGCCCTGGTCGTCACCGCGCCGGGCAAACGAGCGCAGGCTGGCGGTGATGCGGCCCATGCGGTCGATCAGTTCGTTGATGGTCTTGAGGTTGGCGCTCGCGGTGTCCAGGGCCCCGCGTTCGAGGAAGCGCACGGTGTTGCCGGACAAGGTGCGCAGCGCGGCCAGGGGTTGGTTCAATTCGTGGGCGATGCTGGTGGACATCTGGCCGATCGCCGCGAGTTTGCCGGCCTGCACCAGCTCGTCCTGGGCGTGGCGCAAGGTCTCTTCGGCCTGGCGCCGTTCGCGGATCTGGCCCTTGAGGCGATCGTTGCTGGCGCGCAGGTCGGCGGTGCGTTCGGCAATCCGTCGCTCCAACTGGCTGTTGGCTTCCTGCAGGGCTTCCCGCGCGGCGAGGCGGGTGGCGATGACCTTGCGCCGCTCGTTCCAGGCAATCAGCAAAAACGCGACCAGGCCGAACGCGACGGCGACCAGAATGCCCTGGTTGATCGCGGCGCGGCGCAGCTCATTGAGCGGGGTGAGCAGGGTGAAATTCCACGGCGTGTCGTTCAAGGGACGGGTTTGCGCCAGGTAGCTGACTTCGTGCTTGTCGCTGACCACTTCGCTGTTGGCCGGGAAGGTCAGCTTTTCGCTGCCTTCGTTCAAGCGCTCGCGGGCCAGGGGTTCCAGCGCGTTCAGGGTCGCCCAGTAATATTGCAGGCTGTGAGCCAGTCGGTCCCTGGTGTCATCGCTCAGGGGGCGCACCGCCTTGAGGCGGCGGGCCGGGTCGCTGGACAGGATAATGATGCCGTTTTCGTCGCTGACAAAAGCTTCGAGGCGCGCGCGCTGCCAGCGTTCCTCAAGCGCTTCCAGGCGGACCTTGACCACGGCGACGCCGATGATCTTGCCGTGCTCTTCCAGGCCGTGGGCCAGGTAATAGCCGGGTTCGCCGTTGGTGCTGCCGATGCCGTAGAAACGACCGGGTTGGCCGCGTACGGCGTTCTGGAAATAGGCGCGAAAGGACAGGTCTTCACCCTGGTAACTGTCGGCGTCGCGCCAGTTACTGGTGGCCAGCACCCGACCGGTCGTGTCCATGACGTAGATGGCTCGGCTGCGGCTGCGGCGGTTCAGGCCTTCGAGGTAATCGTTGACGGTCTTGCGGGTTTCCTGGTTGGGATTGGCCAGGAGCAGGGAAACACTGGATTCCAGCTCGAGCAGGCTGGGGAGGTAGGTGTACTTGCTCAGTTCGCTTTCGACGGTGCGGGCATGCAGCTCCAGCTGGCGTCCGCCATTGTCGCTGAGGGTGCGGATGCCGTAGTACTCACTGACCCAGAAGCCGATATAACCCAGGCCGATCATCAGGGCGATGATCAACGGCGGCAGGAACAGTTGGCGTATCAGACGAGGCTTCACGGCAAGTGATGGCGGCGCGGCGCGATATTGAGTGGGGTCGCATTTCATCACAGATGCCTTGGGTCAACCAGCGCTGCCAGCCTGTGCAGTCCAGTGTGGGAGGGGGCTTGCCCCTGATAGCAGTGTGTCAGTCGGTACATCTGTTACTGATCCACCGCTATCGGGGGCAAGCCCCCTCCCACATTGACCACTGTTTCTACAGTGGAAGCGGTTTATTGCTTAGTGCTGCAGGATTTTCTCAAGGAAGTGCTGTGCACGTTCGGAGCGGGCGCTGATGTCGCCGAAGAACTCTTCTTTCGGGCAGTCTTCGATGATCTTGCCGGCGTCCATGAAGATCACGCGGTCGGCCACTTTGCGCGCAAAGCCCATTTCGTGGGTCACGCACATCATGGTCATGCCTTCATGGGCCAGTTGCACCATCACGTCGAGCACTTCGTTGACCATTTCCGGGTCCAGCGCCGAGGTCGGCTCGTCGAACAGCATGACGATCGGGTCCATGGCCAGGGCGCGGGCAATCGCCACACGTTGCTGCTGGCCGCCGGAGAGTTGGCCAGGATGTTTGTGGGCGTGTGCCGACAGGCCCACGCGCTCAAGCAGTTGCAGACCCTTCTGGGTGGCTTCTTCCTTGCTGCGGCCCAGCACCTTGATCTGCGCGATGGTCAGGTTTTCGGTGATGGTCAGGTGCGGGAACAACTCGAAGTGCTGGAACACCATGCCCACGCGCGAGCGCAGTTTCGGCAGGTTGGTCTTCGGGTCGGCAATCGAGGTGCCGTCCACGACTACGTCGCCCTTCTGGAACGGTTCCAGCGCGTTGACGCACTTGATCAGGGTCGATTTGCCCGAGCCCGACGGCCCGCACACCACGATCACTTCACCTTTTTTAACCTCGGTGCTGCAGTCGGTCAGCACCTGGAAGTCGCCATACCACTTGTTGATGTTCTTGATAGAGATCATACGGCAAACCTTTTTTGCAGACGCTTGACCAGCAGCGAGGCGGAAAAGCTGATGATGAAGTAGACGACACCGGCGAAGATCAGGAACTCATTGGAGCGGCCGATGATGTCGCCGTTGGAGCGGGCGGAGTTGAGGAAATCCACCAGGCCCACGGTGTAGACCAGCGAAGTGTCCTGGAACAGGATGATCGACTGTTGCAGCAGCAACGGCGTCATCTTGCGGAACGCCTGGGGCAGGATGATCAGGCGCATGGTCTGGCCGTAGGTCATGCCCATTGCCTGAGCGGCGGCCATCTGTCCCTTGGGGATCGACTGCACACCGGCCCGTACGATTTCACAGAAGTACGCGGCTTCGAACATCATGAACGCCACGACGCAGGAGGTGAACGCGCCGATCGGCGTGTCTTCGCCGGTGATCCAGCGCAGCACGAACGGCACCGCCAGGTAGAACCAGGTGATGACCAGCAGCAGCGGGATCGAACGGAAGTAGTTCACATAGGCGCCGGCCACGCGGGACAACAGCTTGCTGGACGACAGGCGCATCAGCGCGAGGATCGTGCCCAGGACGATGCCGCCGACCACGCCCATGACCATCAACTGCAAGGTCATGACCATGCCGTTCCACAGGCCCGGGATCGCGGGGATGATGCCGCTGAAATCGAAGTCCATTATTTACCCCCCACGGAGATCAGGCCGGGCACTGCGACTTTCTTCTCGACCACGCGCATCAGCAGCATCAGGCTCATGTTCAGGGTGAAGTAGATCAGCGTGGCCAGGGTGAAGGCTTCAAACAGGTTGGCCGAAAACTCGGCGGTCTGCTTGGTTTGCGCCAGCAGTTCCATCAAGCCGATCAAGGACGCCACGGAGGAGTTCTTGAACACGTTGAGGAATTCCGAGGTAAGCGGCGGGATGATGATGCGATAAGCCTGGGGCAGCAGCACGTTCCAGTAGATCTGCGGCAGCTTGAAGCCCATGGCGCGGGCTGCGGCTTCCTGGCCACGGGGCAGCGCCTGGATGCCGGTGCGCACTTGTTCACACACACGGGCGGCGGTGAACAGGCCCAGGCATACGACGACGCTCAGGTAGGCCGAGGTGGTCGGGTTGAGGTCTTGCTTGTACCAGTCCTGCAGGTTCTGCGGCAGCAGGTCGGGTACCAGGAAGTACCAGATAAACAGCTGAACCAGCAGCGGCACGTTACGAAACAGTTCCACGTAGCAGGTCGCGATGCCCGATACGAGGCGGTTCGGTACGGTGCGCATGACCCCCAGAATGGAGCCCAGCAACAAGGCGATAATCCATGCCACGACAGCGATGGCGATGGTCCAGCCCAGGCCGGCGATGTACCAGTCGAGATAGGTCTCGCTGCCAACGCCGGTGGACTTGAAGAACACGCCCCAGTCCCAGTTGTAATTCATTAGGGTCTCCCCCGAAATCGATCGATGTACAAGCACCCGCTTGGGGAATGCCATTTCCCACCTGACGTTGAACGCCAGGCACACACGATCGGCTCGAAAACCGCCAGGTCGAGTGTTCCAAGTTAAAGCCAGCAGGTAGTAACAGACGCCTGAGGGAGGGTTGGCTCCCTCAGGAGATAAGCTTAGTCAGGTATCAGATTTTTACTTCAGGCGCTGGTTTGTCGCTTGGGTTGGCGATCAGCTCCTTGACCTTGTCGCTCATCGGGAAGTTCAGGTTCAGGCCTTTCGGTGGGATCGGGCTTTCGAACCATTTGGCGTAGATCTTGTTGATCTCACCGGACTTGTACAGGGCAACGATGGCGTCATCCACGGCTTTCTTGAAGTCCGGGTCGCCTTTGCGAACCATGCAGGCATAGGCTTCAAACGACTGCGGAGTACCGGTGATGACCCAGTCGTCCGGCTTCTTGGCCTTGGCTTCTTCACCGGCCAGCAGGGCGTCGTCCATCATGAACGCGACGGCACGGCCGCTTTCGAGCATCTGGAAGGATTCGCCGTGGTCTTTGGCGGAGATAACGTTCATGTCCATCTGCTTGTCGGCGTTCATCGCCTTGATGATGCGCTCGGACGTGGTGCCGGCGGTGGTCACGACATTTTTGCCTTTCAGGTCAGCAAAGTCAGCGTAGGACGGCTTGCCTTCCTTGTCTTTCTTGACCAGCAGACGGGTGCCGATTTCGAAGATGTTGACGGTGAAGTCGACTTGCTGGGCGCGTTCGGCGTTGTTGGTGGTGGAGCCGCATTCGAGATCCGCGGTGCCGTTCTGGATCAGCGGGATACGGGTTTGCGAGGTCACCAGGTTGTACTTGGCTTTAAGGTCGGGTTTGTTCAGGTCTTTTTTCAGTTGTTCAACGACGGCCAACTGAATGTCGTGGGAGTAGCCCACAGGCTTGCCCGAGGCATCCGCGATGTAGGAAAACGGGATGGAGCTGTCGCGGTGAGCGAGAGTGATAGTGCCGGAGTCGTTGATTTTCTTCAGCGTGCCGGTGAGTTCGGCGGCGAAAACTGGAGTGCTGATCAGAGCAGCAGCGATAGCTGCGCCCAGGATATGGGGAACGATGCGCATCAATACTTCCTCGACATTTGTTTTTTTTATGAAGCCAGCTAAACGGCTCTGTTGTGCAGCGAATGCCTTGACGGCTCCTGAAGCGTGTCAGGCAATCGTCAGGAAGTGTAGAGCATGAGTCGTGCCACACCGCAAATAAAAGATTAAGTGCATGATTTATATGAGTATTAACTTTGTATGACGGTTGCGGTTTGCACCGTAGGTACGGCTAACCGAATAGAGAGGTTGTGAAGCGTTCGGAAAACCGAATCTCATGCCTGCTGACGGTAGGAGCGAGCTTGCTCGCGAAAAACGCAAAAGCACCGCGGTTATTCTGGATAAACGCGGTGCTCTCGGGTCTTTCGCGAGCAAGCTCGCTCCTACGGTGTCGGGAGGGTGTCAGGCCGCTTCGATCTTGCTGCGGTTCTGTTCAACCTTGGACAGGTAGCGTTGCAGGTTGTCCTGTTCCGCCGCCGTGGTGAACAGGCCCAGCTTGGTACGGCGCCACAGCACGTCCTGAGGCTGCGTCACCCATTCTTCAGCGCACAGGTAATCGACTTCACGGGTGTATAGCCCGCCTCCCAGGTGCTCACCCAGATCAGCCAGGGTCTGCACACCTTCGAGCAGGCGCCAGGTGCGGCTGCCGTAGGTGGTCGACCAGCGACGGGCGATCTCGCTCGGCACCCAGTCGAACTTGCTGCGAATGGCCTCGGCCAAGGCTTCTGGCGTGGTCATGTCTTCGCCGCCGGGCAAGCTGGCCTTGGCGGTCCAGCTGGGGCGCATTTGCGTGAAGTATGGCGCCAGTTGCGCCATGGCCGATTCCGCCAGCTTGCGATACGTGGTCAGCTTGCCGCCGAACACCGACAGGATCGGAGCCTCGCCGGCAGCGCCGGACAGCGACAGGGTGTAGTCGCGGGTAATGGCCGACGGGTTATCCGATTCGTCGTTGCACAACGGGCGTACGCCCGAGTAGGTGTGGACGATATCGTCACGGCTCAGCTGTTTCTTGAAGTGCGCGTTGACCACCTTGAGCATGTAGTCGGTTTCACCTTCGGTGATCGCAACTGCAGCCGGGTCGCCGGTGTATTCACGGTCGGTAGTGCCGATGATGGTCAGGTGATTCAGGTACGGAATAGTGAAGACGATGCGCTGGTCTTCGTTCTGCAGAATGTGCGCATGCGCCCCTTCGTAGAGTTTCGGCACGATCAGGTGGCTGCCCTGGATCAGGCGGATACCGTAAGGCGAATCCAGCTTCAGATCCTCCTTGATGAACTTGGCGACCCAAGGGCCTGCAGCGTTTACCAACGCCCGGGCGCGGATCGAGAACAGGCTGCCATCGGCGCGCTCCATGTTCATTTCCCACAGGCCGTTACTGCGGTGTGCGCTGATGCAGCGGGTCTGGGTGTGGATATGGGCGCTTTTCTCACGTGCGGCCATGGCGTTGAGCACCACGAGGCGGGCGTCGTCAACCCAGCAGTCGGAGTATTCGAAGCCTTTGGTGATTTCGCTTTTCAGCGGGCTGTCGGCACCGAACTTGAGGCTTTTGGAGCCGGCCAGTTTCTCGCGCTTGCCCAAGTGGTCATACAGGAACAGGCCGGCACGAATCATCCAGGCCGGGCGCAGGTGCGGACGGTGCGGCAGCACGAAGCGCATCTGCTTGACGATGTGCGGGGCCTTCGCCAGCAGCACTTCACGCTCGGCCAGGGCTTCGCGTACCAGACGGAACTCGTAATGCTCCAGGTAGCGCAGGCCACCGTGGATCAGCTTGCTGCTGGCGGAGGAGGTGTGGCTGGCCAGGTCGTCCTTTTCGCAAAGGAATACCGACAAACCGCGACCGGCTGCGTCTGCTGCAATGCCGACGCCATTGATCCCGCCGCCGATAACGGCGACATCATAGACTTCGGCAAGCGGTGGGGCAGGCAAGGTAGAAGGGTTCATCGGCTTGGCCTCGCGATCTTTTCGTATTGGAATTCGAACATTAATGTTCATTTGCGAAAATGGTAGCTGATAAACGCGGGCACAGCCAGCCGACTTCGATTGAAAAAACTCATCGAAGGGCGGGAAAAGGAAAATTTGTGAACATGAGCCGGGGGAAGGCGCAAGAAACTGAGTGCGGGATAAATCGCCATCGGGGGCAAGCCCCCTCCCACACTCGGATGTGCGACGCCATTGAAATGTGGGAGGGGGCTTGCCCCCGATGGGGACCGGCCAGGCGCTAAACGACTTCCAGACGAACCTTATGCTCATTCAGCACTTGCACCAGCGCCGGCACCGGCTGCTGGTCCGTCACCAGGCAATCCACCAGGCTGATCGGCCCCAAACGAATCATGGCATTGCGCCCGAATTTGCTGGAGTCCGCCGCCAGGATCACTTGCCGCGCATTGGCGATAATCGCCTGGGAGACCCGCACTTCCTGATAGTCGAAGTCGAGCAGGCTGCCATCTTCATCGATGCCGCTGATACCCACCAGCGCAAAGTCGACCTTGAACTGGTTGATGAAATCGACGCTGGCCTGGCCAACCACACCGCCGTCGCGACGCACATTGCCGCCGGTCAGCAGTACGTCGAAGTCGTCCTTGGCACTGAGCATGGTGGCGACGTTGAGATTGTTGGTGATGATTTTGAGGTGATGGTGATTGAGCAACGCCCGGGCGATGGATTCGGTGGTGGTGCCGATATTGATGAACAACGAAGCGTGATCGGGAATCTGCGCCGCGATGGCTTCGCCGATACGCTGCTTTTCATCGCGCATCTGGTCGGCTCGCATGGCGTACGCGGTGTTCTCGACGCTGGAGTCATAGGCCGCGCCGCCGTGGTAGCGGCGCAGCAGATTGGCGTCCGCCAGCTGGTTGATATCGCGGCGGATGGTTTGCGGGGTGACAACGAACAGCTGCGCCATTTCCTCGATACTGACGTAGCCGCGTTCGCGGACCAGTTCGAGGATTTGTTGTTGGCGGGGAGGCAGATTCATGGGGCGTCCTTTGGGCTGCCATACAAAAGTGGCCCATGATGACGCAGGAATCCGCTCCCTGCCAGTTACAACCTGACGTTGGCTTATTCAGCGCCTTCGTGCGGCTCCCAGTCACGGGTGCGGCTGACCGCTTTTTGCCAGCCGGCGTAGAGTTTCTCTTTGGAAGCCTCATCCAGCTGCGGTTCGAACTCGCGCTCGATTACCGCCTTGCCGCGCAACTCGTCCAGGCTGCCCCAGAAGCCGCATGCCAAGCCTGCCAGGTAGGCCGCGCCCAATGCGGTGGTCTCGCGCATTTGCGGGCGCTCGACCTGGGTGCCGAGGATGTCGGCCTGGAACTGCATCAGGAAATTGTTGGCCACCGCACCGCCGTCCACGCGCAGTGCTTTGAGGCGTTCGCCGGAGTCCTGTTGCATGGCGTCGAGCACGTCACGGGTTTGGTAGGCAATCGACTCCAGCGCTGCGCGAATAATGTGGTCCACGCGTACGCCACGGGTCAGGCCGAACAGTGCGCCACGGGCATACGGGTCCCAGTACGGCGCGCCCAGGCCGGTGAACGCGGGCACCAGGTACACGCCGTTGCTGTCCTTGACCTTGCCGGCGAAGTATTCGGTATCGGTGGCATCGGCGATGATCTTCAGTTCGTCACGCAACCACTGCACGGTGGAGCCGCCGTTGAATACCGCGCCTTCCAGGGCATAAGCCACTTCGCCACGTGGGCCGCAGGCGATGGTGGTGAGCATGCCGTGCTTGGATTTCACCGCTTTGTCGCCGGTGTTCATCAGCAGGAAGCAACCGGTGCCGTAGGTGTTCTTGGCTTGACCGGCTTCGACGCACATCTGGCCGAACAGTGCAGCCTGTTGGTCACCCGCGATGCCGCCAATGGCGATGCCGCTTTTGGTACGGCCATAGATTTCCGAGGAAGACTTCACTTGCGGCAGCATTTCGCGCGGTACGTCGAGGATCTCCAGCATCTTCGCATCCCACTCCAGCGTGTGGATGTTGAAGAGCATGGTGCGCGAGGCGTTGGTGTAGTCGGTGACGTGGGTCTTGCCGCCGGTAAATTTCCAGATCAGCCAGCTGTCGATGGTGCCGAACAGCAGTTCACCGTTACGCGCACGCTCGCGGCTGCCTTCGACGTTGTCGAGGATCCACTTGAGCTTGGTGCCGGAGAAGTACGGGTCGGTGACCAGGCCGGTGGTGTCATTGATGTATTGCTCGTGGCCGTCGCGTTTGAGCTGCTGGCAGATCTCGGTGCTGCGGCGGCATTGCCAGACGATCGCGTTGTAGATCGGGCGGCCGGTGACTTTGTCCCACACGACGGTGGTTTCACGCTGGTTGGTGATGCCGATGGCGGCGACCTGGTCATGGTGCAGGCCGGCCTGCGCCAGCGCTTCGACCATCACCGCGCTCTGGGTCGCGAAAATTTCCATCGGGTCATGCTCTACCCAGCCCGCTTGCGGGTAATGCTGAGTGAATTCACGCTGGGCGGTGCAGGCCACGTTGGCGTCGCGATCGAAGATGATCGCGCGGGAACTGGTGGTGCCCTGATCAAGGGCAATGATGTAGTTCTTATTCTGAATGTCGGTCATGTCGATTGCCTTGGACGGAAAATAAGGAAGTAAGGAATCAGCCGGGTCCGCAAAGAGGCAGTGCGGGCCAGGCCGGCGCTATCAGGAAATACGCGTCTTGCCGTTGACAGCCGTGTCAGTTGTTTCTTCAGCAATAGCAGGTGCGGCGCTCGGCAGATGACGGGCAATCAGCCCGCGATACGCGGCAGCGCCAAGGCATGCGCCGACAATCGGCGCGAAAATCGGTACCAGGAAGTAAGGAATATCGCGGCCGCCAGTAAAGGCCATTTCACCCCAGCCGGCGAAAAAGGTCATCAGCTTGGGCCCGAAATCCCGCGCCGGGTTCATCGCAAAGCCGGTCAACGGCCCCATGGCGCTGCCAATCACGGCGATCAACAGGCCGATCAGCAGCGGAGCCAACGGACCGCGTGGCAGGCCATTGTTATCGTCCGTCAGGGCCATGATCACGCCCATCAGAATTGCCGTGATGACCATTTCCACCAGGAATGCCTGGGCCGTACTCAGCAGTGCATGAGGATAGGTGGAAAACACCGAGGCCAATTCCAGGCTGGCCTGGGAGCCACGCACCATGTGGTGAGTTTGTTCGTAATCGAAAAAAAGATTGCTATAGAGCGTGTACACCAGCGCGGCGGAACAGAAGGCCCCGGCGATTTGGGCGAGGATATAGAAAGGCAGTTTACGTTTTTCGAAGTCGGCGAAAATGCACAGGGCGATACTCACCGCCGGATTGAGGTGAGCCCCGGAGATACCGGCACTCAGGTAGATCGCCATGCTGACGCCGACGCCCCAGATGATGCTGATTTCCCATAAGCCAAAGCTCGCACCCGCGACCTTGAGCGCAGCGACGCATCCGGTACCGAAGAAGATCAGCAGCGCAGTGCCGAGGAATTCGGCCATGCATTGGCTCGAAAGTGAAGGCTGTTGAAGAGCAGTTGTCATGGAAAACCTCAGTTGTTGTTCTTGTCTGGCGCACCGTCTCAACGGGCGGTTGCGCGATTTTCACCGTGACGAGGATCCCCATCCTGCGCCACGGCTTACTGCTCGAGTACTGGGGAGCTATTCCTACAGTATTCGGAAACGAAAAAATATAGACAAGAATGACCGCTGTCAAAGGTCGAAAGTGAACGGTAGGTCATTTCATAACTATTGGTAGGGTGAATGATCATGGGGTGGGCCAGGTATCCGCGCGCGTAAACGACTGCGCTAGAGCGTTTTGTGCGAGCTTGGCCTAGAATTGAGCGTCAGTTTGCACTCTCGGAGCCCACATGACCCCTGCCTTGGACTTGTTGAAAAAAGTTCGCGCCGAACATCGTATCCATAGTTATGAACATGATCCCAAGGCGGCGTCGTACGGCCTGGAGGCCGCGGAAAAATTGGGCCTCGACCCGGCGCAGGTGTTCAAGACGTTGCTGGCCAGCAGTGAGAAGGGCGAATTGCTGGTGGCCGTCGTGCCGGTCGTCGGAAGTCTGGATCTCAAAGCCCTGGCGAATGCGGCAGGCGTGAAAAAAGTCGAAATGGCTGACCCGGCGGCCGCGCAGCGTTCCACCGGGTATCTATTGGGCGGTATCAGCCCCTTGGGGCAAAAGAAGCGATTGCGCACGTTCATCGATGTGACGGCGCAGCCGTTTGCGACGATTTTCGTCAGTGCTGGCCGGCGCGGGCTTGAAGTCGAGCTGCCGGCCGGTGTGTTGGCTGAGCATACCCAAGCGAAGTTCGCGCCGATTGGCAGGGCCTGATGATCAGCCCTGTAGAGATCCAAATGTGGGAGGGGGCTTGCCCCCTCCCACATGTTCAAGCCGGTTTCGCCAGCTGGCTGCTTACGCCTGGAACAGCACCAGGTGCTCGGCAGCCACTCGAATGCCCACATCCGCGCCGACCTGCTGATCGACATGGCTGGGAAAAATCGACTCCAACTGCGCGCCCGTCGCAAGTTGCAGGCGGTATAGCGTTGATGCGCCGAGGAAGGTCTTGCCGACAATCCGCGCTTTCAGCGCACTGTTCGGTGCGTAGACGATGTCATCCGGTCGCAGCAATACATCCACCGCGCCACCGGTCGGCCAGGTATAGGCACGGTTGCCACGCAGTTCGCCCAGCTCGGTGCTGACGGACTCGGGCGAGCTCAATTGGCCGCGAATGAAGTAGCCCTGGCCGATAAAGCTGGCCACATAAGGCGTCTGCGGCTCGTGATAGAGGTTGTAGGGCGTATCCCATTGCTCAAGACGACCCTCCTTGAAAACGCCCACATGGTCGCTGACGGCGAAGGCTTCCTCCTGATCATGGGTGACCAGGATCGCACTGGTGCCGCGCGCCTTGAGAATGTCGCGCACTTCATGGCTGAGCTTGCGCCGCAGTTCGCCATCCAGGTTGGAAAAGGGTTCGTCCAGCAGCAGCAGTTGCGGCTCCGGCGCCAAGGCGCGGGCGAGGGCAACGCGTTGTTGCTGTCCACCGGATAGCTCGTGGGGGAAGCGTTTGCCCAGGTCTTTGAGGTTGACAAGTTCCAGCAACTCGGCGACCACGCGGTCTTTGTGCGGGTGCTTGCGGATTCCGAAGGCGATGTTGTCGGCCACGCTCAAATGAGGAAACAACGCGTAATCCTGGAACACCATGCCGATGCGACGTTTCTCCGGTGCCAGTGTGAAACCGGCACTGGAGATCACTTCGCCCGCCAGGCTGATTTCGCCTTCGTGCACCGGCTCAAAACCGGCAATGGCGCGCAGGGTGGTGGTCTTGCCGCAGCCCGAGGAGCCGAGCAGGCAGCCGATGTCACCCGCGTTGAGGTGCAGGTTGAGGTTCTGCACCACTCGTTGATCTTGATAGCCGCATGCCAGATTGCGCAGGTTCAGCAGTAATGGCTGGCTCATGCGTGGTGATACGACGGCGGGACGAGAAATTCGAGCAGGGCCTTTTGCGCATGCAGACGGTTTTCGGCCTGGTCCCAGGCGACCGAGCGCGGGTCATCGAGCAGGTCGAGGCTGATTTCCTCGCCACGGTGGGCGGGGAGGCAGTGCATGAACAACACGTCCGGCGCGGCCAGGTCGAGCAGGGCGCGGGTCACCTGGAATGGCGCGAACAGGGCCAGGCGCTTGGCGGTTTCATCTTCCTGGCCCATGGAGGTCCAGACGTCGGTGCTGACCAGATGGGCGCCGACCACCGCATCCTTCGGATCGCGCAGCAGTTGCACGCGGCCATCAGCCTTGGCCATGAACTCGGCGGTGGGTTCGTAACCCCCGGGACAGGCGATGCGCAGGTGGAAGTCGAACTGGATGGCGGCTTCTATATAGCTGTTGCACATATTGTTGCCGTCGCCGACCCAGGCCACGGTCTTGCCCTGGATCGAGCCGCGGTGTTCGAGGAAGGTTTGCATGTCGGCCAGCAACTGGCACGGGTGCAGGTCATCGGACAGGCCATTGATCACCGGCACGCGCGAGTTGGCGGCAAACTCGGTCAGGGTGCTGTGGGCGAAGGTACGGATCATCACGGCATCGAGCATGCGCGACATGACGATGGCGCAATCGCTGATCGGCTCGCCACGGCCCAATTGGGTATCGCGTGGCGACAGGAAGATAGCCTGGCCACCCAGCTGAATCATGCCGGCTTCGAAGGACAGGCGGGTGCGAGTCGAGGACTTCTCGAAAATCATCCCGAGCACGCGATTTTTCAAAGGCTCAAACAGTACGCCGCGGTTACGCAGGTCTTTAAGCTCAATGCCTCGACGGATCACGCTGACCAGCTCTTCGGGCGTGCAATCCATCAGGGAGAGAAAGTGCCTTGCGCTCATCATTAACTACCTTTTTGCAACAGACCGCAGATACTCAAAGCCTTGTTTATTGTGACAACGGGCGAGACCTGCGGCGAAAGCCGCACGGGGCGACGAAATAGGGGAAGGCGCGATATTGACATTAAATGTCGCGTCTTACCAATAGGGCTACGGTTTTTAGAGGTGTTCAAGCAGGGCGCCGAAGCGCGTTTGAAGACGGTTTCCTGACAGCAGCGGCCCATTTGTACACTGGCCCCGAGACCTTTGGCAATGCGCAGAGGCGCCCGCGGGCCCGGTGTATCGGATTACAGCGCCTGCAGGAGGGTTTCTGAAACATTTACTAACGTTTAGCCATGTCCTGGCCTATATCCGCCGATTCACCGCGCGAACGTTGCTGGCGCACCGCGTGGGCGCGGCCCATAGTTGAACAAAGCCCTTATAAAAGAGACTGGCCATGACCAAGACTCTCCATCACCGTGCCTGCCACCTGTGCGAAGCCATTTGCGGCCTGACGCTGGAAACCACCCGAGGCGACGACGGCGGCCTGGCGATCACCTCAATCAAGGGCGACCCGCTGGACACGTTCAGTCGCGGGCACATCTGTCCTAAAGCCGTGGCGTTGCAGGATATCCAGAATGATCCGGACCGCCTGCACCAGCCCATGTTGCGCGTGGGCAGCGAGTGGCAACCGATCCCGTGGGAAGACGCGTTTGCGCTGGTAGCCGAACGCCTTGCGGGCATCCAGGCCAGGCATGGGCAGAATGCGGTGGCGGTGTATCAAGGCAACCCCAGCGTGCATAACTACGGGCTGATGACCCACAGCAATTACTTTCTTGGCCTGCTCAAGACCCGCAACCGATACTCCGCAACGTCGGTGGACCAACTGCCCCATCACCTCTCGAGTCACCTGATGTACGGCCATGGCCTGTTGCTGCCCATTCCGGACATCGACCACACCGACTTCATGTTGATCCTGGGCGGTAACCCGCTCGCCTCCAATGGCAGCATCATGACCGTGCCCGATGTAGAGAAACGCCTCAAGGCGATTCAGGCCCGGGGCGGCAAAGTGGTGGTAGTTGACCCGCGACGCAGTGAGACGGCGGCGATTGCCGATCAGCATCTGTTCGTACGTCCCGGCGGCGACGCGGCCTTGTTGTTCGGGCTGCTCAACACACTGTTTGCAGAAGGGTTGACCCGCGACAGCCATTTGCCGGTCGAGGGGCTTGAAAGCGTGCGCCAGGCGATCGCCGGGTTCACCGCCGAGGCCATGAGCCGTCAGTGCGCGGTGCCTGCCGAGCAGATCCGCCAGTTGGCGCGTGACTTCGCTGCAGCGGACAAGGCTGTGTGTTATGGGCGCATGGGCGTCTCGACCCAGGCATTCGGTACGCTGTGTCATTGGCTGGTGCAGTTGATCAATCTGGTCACCGGCAATCTGGACCGCGTGGGCGGCGCCTTGTGCACCACGCCGGCGGTGGACCTGGTGGCGTCGACCGGAGGCGGGCATTTCAACCGCTGGCAAAGCCGCGTGTCCGGACGGCCTGAATACGGCGGCGAGCTGCCGGTGTCTGCGTTGGCCGAGGAGATGCTCACCGAGGGTGAAGGGCAAATCCGCGCCCTGGTGACGGTGGCCGGCAACCCGGTATTGTCGACGCCCAACGGCCGTCAGCTGGAGCAGGCGCTGGACGGGTTGGAGTTCATGGTCAGTGTCGACCTCTACATCAACGAGACCACGCGCTATGCCGACCTGATCCTGCCGTCCACATCGGCATTGGAGAATGATCACTACGACACCACCTTCAATATGTTCGCGGTGCGCAATGTCACGCGCTTCAACCGCGCGATCCTGCCCAAACCTGAAGGTGCGCTGCACGACTGGGAAATCTTCGTCGGCCTGGCCAAGGCGTTTGCGGCACATACCGGCGTGGTGCTCAAGCCGACGATGCCGCCCGCGCAGATGATCGACTTTGGATTGCGCGCCGGGACTTACGGGGATGCCTCTGCGCACCAGCTGTCAGTGGCGATGCTGGCCGATCATCCCCATGGCGTGGACCTGGGGCCGCTCAAGCCAAACCTGGCCGAGCGGCTGAAGACCGCCGACGGCAAGGTGCAGGCGGCGCCGGCGGTGATCCTGGCTGACCTGGCGCGTTTTGCCGCGCAACCGGCGCCGGTGGCTGACGAACTGCTGCTGATTGGCCGTCGTCATGTGCGCAGTAATAATTCCTGGATGCATAACTATCACCGCCTGGTGAAGGGCAAGCCGCGCCATCAACTGCTGATGCACCCCGACGACCTGGCCAGTCGACAATTGAGCGACGGTCAGCGGGTACGGGTCAGTTCGCGCATCGGCATGGTCGAAATCGAAGTGGTGGCCAGCACGGACATGATGCCTGGCGTGGTCAGCCTGCCCCACGGCTGGGGGCACGGGCGCCCGGGTGTGCAGATGAGCATCGCCAGCAGCCAGCCCGGGGCGAGTGCCAACGACTTGACCGACGAACGGCAATTGGACGAGCTGTCGGGCAATGCGGCGCTCAACGGCGTACCGGTGAACGTTTCGGCAGCTTGAGGTTGGCTGTCGGCGCGCCCGAGCATCCTGCAGGTTTTTTGCGTTACAATGCGCCACCGTGCCGACCCGTGAGTCGCAAAGTTCCTGCAGAGGTGTTCCATGGATATCATCGAAACGATCAAAGAGCAGATTGCCAACAACACCATTCTGCTTTACATGAAAGGCGCGCCAAACGCTCCCCAGTGCGGTTTCTCCGCGAAGGCTTCCCAGGCTGTGATGCAGTGTGGCGAGAAGTTTGCCTACGTGGATATCCTGCAAAACCCTGAAATCCGCGCGAACCTGCCCAAGTACGCCAACTGGCCGACGTTCCCGCAGCTGTGGGTAGCCGGTGAACTGGTCGGCGGTAGCGATATCATCACTGAAATGGCAGCTGATGGCTCGTTGCAAGCGCTGATCAAAGACGCGGCGCAAAAAGCGGCAGCCAAGACTGAAGCGTGATGCCCTTGTAAAAAAGCCACGCAATAAAAAGCCCCGCTTCTCACTGGAGAGCGGGGCTTTTTTGTACCCGAACGCTTGGGGTTATTCGCCCATCTGCGACTGCAGGTAGTTTTCCAGGCTGACTTTGTCGATCAGGCCCAGTTGGGTTTCGAGCCAGTCGATGTGCTCTTCCTGGTCTTCCAGGATATCTTCCAGCAATTCGCGGCTGCCATAGTCGCCAGTGGCTTCGCAGTGCGCGATGGCGGCCTTGAGGTCGCTGTGGCTTTTGCGTTCAAAGCCCAGGTCGCTGCTGATCATTTCCCGGGTGTGTTCGCCGATATTCAGCTTGCCCAGGTCCTGCACATTCGGCAGGCCTTCCAGGAACAGGATGCGCTTGATCAGCGCATCGGCGTCCTTCATGGCCTTGATCGATTCTTTGTATTCGCGCTTGCCCAGCTTTTCCAGGCCCCAATCGTCGTACATGCGTGCATGCAGAAAGTACTGATTGATCGCGACCAGTTCATTGGCAAGGATTTTATTGAGTTGCTGGATGACTGAGATGTCGCCTTTCATGACTGGGGTCCTGCCCTGTAATCGCTGTGTATGGGCAGAGTTTGAGCGGCGACAATCCTGGTGTCAAACCTAAGTTATTGAATAATAAATGAAAATTAATCGGAATAAGAATGTTTGTGTTCCGCGTCTTGGCGCTAACTAATTGAATTGCAGACATAAAAAAACCGGACACAGGGTCCGGCTCTCTAAAACACGCCTATTTAAGCGTGTGTAAATTCTGCTGAATACGGCGCCGCAGCCTGGGCTGTCTGCAACTGCGTGAGGGTTTCCCGTACCACTTGCTTGGCGAGGCATGCGCATTTACCGCACTGGCTGGCAACACCGGTGGTTTCACGCACTTCCTTGTAGCTGCAGCAACCTTCATAGATTGCTTCGCGGATTTGTCCGTCGGTGACGCCAGTACAGAGGCACACATACATAAGGAGAACCGTCGCGGGTTAGGGCTTAAGTGGGATGGATCTTAATGTTAACGAGAATGATTGTCAAAGTGGTTTCGTCAACTGTCCCTTGGGTATTGCCTGCGCGCTGACGAACGGTTTTTTCGGTGTATGATGGTCGGTCTTTACGAAGCGTGACCGCGTCACAGGTCTGTCGCCAATGCATGGCAGACTCGACGCTGGTCCTGTTACTTCAATCGTCACCCCTTCATCAGGAGATATCCAATGAGCGTACTCGTCGGCAAACAAGCCCCGGATTTCGACGTACCTGCCGTCCTCGGCAATGGCGAAATCGTAGACAGCTTCAAACTGTCTGAAGCCATCAAAGGCAAATACGGCCTGGTGTTCTTCTACCCGCTGGACTTCACCTTCGTCTGCCCATCCGAGCTGATCGCTCTGGATCACCGCATGGACGATTTCAAGGCACGCAACGTTGAAGTGGTCGCCGTTTCCATCGACTCCCACTTCACCCACAATGCCTGGCGCAACACGGCCATCAACGATGGCGGCATCGGTAAAGTCAAATACACCATGGCTGCCGATATGAAGCACGATATCGCCAAGGCGTACGACGTCGAATCCGAAGGCGGTGTGGCTTTCCGTGGCGCGTTCCTGATCGACGACAAGGGCGTTGTGCGCTCGCAGATCATCAACGACCTGCCGCTGGGCCGTAACATGGAAGAGCTGATTCGCCTGGTCGACGCGCTGCAATTCCACGAAGAGCACGGCGAAGTCTGCCCTGCCAACTGGAAGAAAGGCGACAAAGGCATGACCGCTTCCACCGAAGGTGTGGCGGCTTACCTGACCGAGAACGCCGGCAAGCTGTAAGCCGGATTCAAGGTAGAAAAAAACCGGCCTGAGAAGGCCGGTTTTTTTATGGGCGGGGAGTCTCAGTCGCCGAAGTCTTCCCAGCCGCCCATCTGTTTCCATCGATTGACGATGCCGCAGAACAGCTCGGCGGTCTTCTCGGTGTCGTAGCGGGCCGAATGAGCTTCGCGGCCGTCGAAGTCGATACCGGCTGCCTGGCAGGCTTTCGCCAGCACGGTCTGACCATAGGCCAGGCCGGCGAGCGTGGCGGTGTCGAAACTGGAGAACGGATGAAACGGGTTGCGTTTCATGTCCAGCCGCGCCACGGCGGCGTTGAGGAAGCCCAGGTCGAAACTGCTGTTGTGCCCCACCAGGATCGCACGCTTGCAGCCATTGGCCTTCAGCGCCTTGCGCACGCCACGGAAGATGTCGGTCAGCGCGGCTTCTTCACTCACCGCCATGCGCAGCGGGTGATCGAGCTTGATGCCGGTGAACTCCAGGGCCGCCGCTTCGATGTTGGCACCTTCAAACGGCTCGACGCGAAAGAAGTGGGTGTGGTCCGGGTACACGAACCCCTGCTCGTCCATGCCGATGGTTGTCGCGGCAATTTCCAGCAACGCGTCGGTGGCGCAATTGAAACCGCCGGTTTCTACGTCGATAACGACAGGCAGGTAGCCGCGGAAACGCTCGGCCATCGGGTGACGCGAACCGCCGCCACCGCTGTGTTCCTGTTCATCATCGTAATGGTCTTCACTCACTTGCTTTCCTCCAGCAGGCGCCAGCGCAGTGTTTCACCGGCGCGCAGCGGGATAACGGTCAACTCGCCAAAGGGCAGGCTGGCGGGGGCGGTCCAGTCTTCACGAACCAGGGTGATGCGGTCGGTATTGGCCGGCAGGCCATAGAAACGCGGGCCGTTGAGACTGGCGAAACCCTCAAGCTTGTCCAGGGCATTGCGTTGTTCGAACGCTTCAGCGTACAGCTCGATGGCGGCAAACGCGGTGTAGCAACCCGCGCAACCGCAGGCGGCTTCCTTGGCGTGCTGGGCGTGGGGCGCGGAATCGGTGCCGAGGAAGAACTTCGGGCTGCCGCTGGTCGCGGCGTCCAGCAAGGCCACCTGGTGGGTGTTGCGCTTGAGGATCGGCAGGCAATAGAAGTGCGGCCGAATCCCGCCCACCAACATGTGGTTGCGGTTGTACAACAGGTGGTGTGCCGTGATGGTCGCGCCGACGTTGGCCGAAGCCTCGGTGACGAACTGCACGGCGTCGGCGGTGGTGATGTGTTCAAACACCACCTTGAGGGTCGGGAACAGCTCGACCACGCGGCGCATATGTTCGTCGATGAAGATCTTTTCGCGATCGAATACGTCGACATCGCCACGGGTGACCTCACCGTGGATCAACAGCGGCATGCCCACGTCGGCCATGGCTTCGATGGCCGGCAGGATCTTGTCGATGCTGGTCACGCCGGAGTCGGAGTTGGTGGTCGCGCCGGCCGGGTACAGCTTGGCGGCGTGCACGAAGCCGCTGGCCTTGGCCTCGCGAATTTCCGAAGGCTGGGTGCGGTCGGTGAGGTAGAGCACCATCAGCGGTTCGAAGCGGCTGCCGGCCGGTCGTGCAGCGAGGATCCGCTGGCGATAGGCATCGGCTTGCTCGGCGTTACGCACCGGAGGTACCAGGTTAGGCATGATGATGGCGCGGCCAAAGGTGCGCGCGACATCGGCCACGGTGTGGGGTAACGCAGCACCATCGCGAAGATGTATATGCCAGTCGTCGGGACGCAGCAGGGTCAGGCGGTCGGACATTGGGGATTCCAGGCGGGTCAATCTGGTGGGAATGCTACCGGAAAAGACTCGTGCAGGCACTCGCTATCAAGTTTTGCAGGATGCAACCGATAGCACTGGGTATGCCTTAACGATGTATGACGCTTTGAAGTGTTGTAGAAACCAGTGGAGCCTCCCGTGCGCCAGCATTATCTAGCCCTGCTCAGTGTGTTCGCCAGCCTGCCCGCGATGGCTCTCACGTTCCAGACACGTCTGGAGAATATTGAGTGGAAAGTGGAGGGCGATCAGTTCGAGTGCCGCCTGACCCAGCCGATCACCGATTTCGGCTCGGGCGAGTTCGTGCGCCGGGCGGGCGAGCAGGCGACCTTTCGCCTGAAAGCCTATAGCGGATCGCTCGGTGCCGGCTCCGCCACGTTGCTGGCCGCCGCCGCGCCCTGGCAACCGGGCCGCGGCGACATCAACCTCGGCGCGGTACGCGTCGGCAGCGGTGATGTGCTGTTTAACAGTTCCCAGGCCCAGGCCGGGCGTCTTTTCAGCGGTTTGCTCGAAGGCCGCAGCCCGACCGTGCGGCATTACGGACGCGAAGGCGGTTACTCGGAAATTCGCCTGCTGCCGGTGAAATTCGCCAAGGCCTACAACGACTATCAGCTGTGTACAACCAAGCTGCTGCCGATGAACTACGACCAGGTCAAACAGACGGAAGTCGGTTTCCCCGGTGGCGGCATCGAATTGGATGCAGCGGCCAGGAAGAAACTGTCAGTGATTGTCGCGTTCATGAAAGCCGACCCCACCGTCAACCATATCGAGTTGAACGGCCATTCGGATAACAGCGGCAACCGCCTGACCAACCGTGATGTGTCACGACGCCGTGCCTTGGCGGTAATGGACTACTTCAAGGCCAACGGCATCCCGGAATCCCAGATCACTCTGCGTTTCCACGGTGAAAGCTACCCCTTGGCGCCCAACACCAATGCCGCCAACCGAGCGCGCAACCGTCGGGTCAACGTGCAACTCGAGCGCGTGGCGGCGCCAGAGAAACCGGCACCCCAGGCCGTAGCGCCGAGCAACCCTGCAGCGACCTCGTAAGGTGCGATTATCGGTCGCCCGTTCGACATAATCTGTCGCTTTATCTTCATTTGCTGTCGCGCCCCTGTAAATTCGCGGTTTTGATCGGTAGAATCGTTGCCTTTCCGTACAACCCCGTGGAGTGATGGCATGGCCGACGTAAACAAGGTCGTTCTCGCGTATTCCGGCGGCCTGGACACTTCGGTGATCCTCAAGTGGCTGCAGGATACTTATAACTGTGAAGTGGTGACATTCACCGCTGACCTGGGTCAGGGCGAAGAGGTCGAACCTGCACGTGCCAAGGCGCAAGCCATGGGCGTGAAAGAGATCTACATTGACGACCTGCGCGAAGAGTTCGTCCGAGATTTCGTTTATCCGATGTTTCGCGCCAATACCGTCTATGAAGGCGAGTACCTGCTCGGTACCTCCATTGCACGTCCGCTGATCGCCAAGCGCCTGATCGAAATCGCCAACGAAACCGGCGCTGACGCCATTTCCCATGGCGCCACCGGCAAGGGCAACGACCAGGTGCGTTTCGAACTGGGCGCCTACGCCCTCAAGCCCGGCGTGAAAGTGATTGCGCCTTGGCGTGAATGGGACCTGCTGTCCCGTGAAAAGCTGATGGATTACGCTGAAAAGCATGCGATCCCGATCGAGCGTCACGGCAAGAAGAAATCCCCGTATTCGATGGATGCCAACTTGCTGCACATCTCCTATGAAGGCGGCGTGCTGGAAGACACCTGGACCGAACACGAAGAAGACATGTGGAAATGGACCGTCTCCCCGGAGAATGCTCCAGACAAGCCGCAGTATCTGGAACTGACCTACCGCAACGGTGACATCGTCGCGCTGGATGGTGTCGAGATGACACCCGCCACCGTGCTGGCGACCCTGAACCGTATCGGCGGCGAACACGGCATCGGTCGTCTCGACATCGTCGAGAACCGCTACGTGGGCATGAAGTCCCGCGGCTGCTATGAAACACCAGGCGGCACCATCATGTTGCGTGCTCACCGCGCCATCGAGTCCATTACCCTGGACCGTGAAGTGGCTCACCTTAAAGATGAGCTGATGCCCAAGTATGCCAGCCTGATCTATACCGGTTACTGGTGGAGCCCTGAGCGGCTGATGCTGCAACAGATGATCGACGCCTCCCAGGCCCACGTGAACGGTGTGGTGCGCCTGAAGCTGTACAAGGGCAATGTGATCGTGACCGGTCGCAAGTCCGATGAGTCACTGTTTGACGCCAACATCGCGACCTTCGAGGAAGATGGCGGTGCCTACAATCAGGCGGATGCAGCGGGCTTCATCAAGTTGAACGCCTTGCGCATGCGCATCGCGGCCAACAAGGGACGCAAATTGTTCTGAGTGGTTTGCTGTTGTGAGAAAGCCCCTTTTACAAGGGGCTTTTTTTTGCCCTGAATTTACCCATTGATCGCTCCCTCGCTCCTCGTGGGAACGCATCCCGAGACGTTTCGCGTCGCCCTTGCGCAAGCGCCGGATCTTTCGCTGAAAGCAGGACGCGGAGCGTCCCGGGTGTCATTCCCACGCAGAGCGTGGAAACGATCATGTAAACAGGGTGTAAACCTATTTCAGGACTAGGCATTGAATATTCCAATACAAGCATTAATCAGCGGGAGGGGCGACGTTTAAAAATGTCGGCTGTGTGTTTAAGTATTTTCCTTAAGGTCTTTTTGAGTGTTTTCGATTTCAGACATCTATTTTGCTGAGGAAAGGTTTTTTACATCTAAGCAGGAACCATGTCTTACAGAAATTTCACTCATGTAGGCGCAAAGGATGTGTAATTTGTGGAATTTTCTGTAGGAAAATTGGGTGTATATAAATATGTTAAATGGAACTGAAGTTGATCGGCTTTTTTCAGCCCTTTGTATAAGCCGCAATGGTAAACAAGGAGTATTTCCTGAGAGCCCTGTGCGCCACGTTTACTGCGTAGGCCTGGGGATGGGGATATTTCACGCAAAATATGTACGAGCAGGGAAAGGTCTGAAGGGCTCCATAAAGCCCAATACACTAAAGCTTGCGAATTTTTGTAGGTCAATTCCTTTCTTGTTGTGGGGTGGGTCTCTGCCTGCTGTTGCTCGGGGGGGCATGCTATGCCAACTAGCAGGCGACTAGGCTATTGTGCTTTCTCTAAATAATTCGAACAGCGAAATTGGACTTTCTCATGAATAAAGTGCTGATCGTGGATGATCATCCCGTCATTCGGCTTGCTGTGCGCATGCTAATGGAGCGTCATGGTTATGAGGTTGTTGCCGAGACTGATAACGGTGTCGATGCGCTGCAACTTGCGCGGGAACATATGCCGGACATTGTCATATTGGATATTGGAATCCCCAAACTCGATGGCCTTGAAGTTATTTGCCGGCTGGCCTCGACCAAGCAAGCCGTATCGTTCAAGGTGCTGGTGCTGACGTCCCAGGCGCCTGGTCATTTCTCCATGCGTTGCATGCAAGCCGGTGCCGCCGGCTACGTGTGCAAGCAGCAGGACCTGACCGAGTTGTTGAGCGCCATCAAGGCGGTACTTTCCGGCTACAGCTACTTCCCGAACCAGGCGCTCAACTCGGTACGGTCCACCATGGGCAACGCCAGTGAGGCAGACATGGTCGAACGTCTATCGGGACGGGAAATGATGGTGCTGCAACAGCTGGCCCGTGGCAAAACCAACAAGGAGATTGCCGACGGTATGTTCCTCAGCAACAAGACCGTCAGCACCTATAAGACGCGCCTGCTATTGAAGCTCAATGCCCGGTCACTCGTCGACCTGATAGAGCTGGCCCAGCGTAATGGTCTGGTGTGAGGAGGGGCGCTCCACCATTCTGACCCCGTTGTAAAATTCGGCACAAAAAAGCCTCCGTCAGGGAGGCTTCCGGCTGGCTGCCGGCGGGTCAGAGGTCGAAGTCGTAATCGGCCAATTGTTTTTGCAGGCGTCGCTCTTCCAGAAGATTGTCGATAATCAGGCGTTTGCTCAAATTGGTCTTGGCCACCTCCGGGACGGGCGCCGGCGCATCATCGTCTTCCAGCTCCACCGGTTCGTCATCTACTACCAGTTGTTCTTTCCCAGTGCTCATAAGGTTCACTCCAGGCTAAGACTGCCATTGGCGCTCCTTATAGCGATAATCCGCGAACGCGTAAAAAAGATTTTTTCAATCGACCCATAGGGAAAACCCGGCAACCCTCAATCGTCGGATGTCTTGTCCTTGTATTCGCAAAGATCTTCGATCCGACAGCTGCCGCATCGAGGCTTGCGCGCCTGGCAAACATAGCGCCCGTGAAGAATCAGCCAGTGATGGGAATCGAGCAGATAGGGCTTGGGCACGAATTTCATCAGCTGTTTCTCAACCTCCACCACATTCTTTCCGCGAGCGATGCCGGTTCGGTTGCTGACGCGAAAAATGTGCGTATCCACCGCCATGGTCAGTTGCCGGAACGCCGTATTGAGTACAACGTTGGCGGTCTTGCGCCCCACGCCGGGTAATGCTTCGAGGGCTTCGCGGGTTTGCGGTACTTCGCTGGCGTGCAACTCCATCAGCAGGCGGCACGTCTCGATCACGTTCTTGGCCTTGCTGTTGTACAAGCCGATGGTCTTGATGTACTCCGATAGCCCCTCCACACCCAAGGCATAGATCGCCTCTGGAGTATTGGCCACGGGAAACAGCTTGGCCGTGGCCTTATTGACGCCGACGTCTGTGGATTGGGCCGACAGGATCACTGCGATCAACAACTCGAACGGCGAGGAGTAGGCCAGTTCGGTCTTGGGTTGCGGATTGTCTTCGTGAAACCTGCGGAAAATTTCCAGGCGTTTTGCAGCGTTCATAGGGACGGACGTTTCCTTGCAGGCGATCGACGTAATTGTAGCAATACACAGCGCAGCGTCGGTTGTGGTTCAGGCGTTGGCGTTGCAAGTGGCTTCGGCGTCATGCAGCGTCTGCTCGGCGGCGTCCAGCGCGGCACTCAAGCTTGCCAGTTGCTGTTCGTCAGCCTGTTGATCCTGGGCCTTTTTCAATGCTGCCCGGCGCATTGCCAGCTGGATCTTCGCGCGCTTGACTTCAGCGCTTTTGGTGGTCGGCAGCGGTGGCGGGCGGTTGACTTCCAGCGCGGCAAGCGCCTGCTCCGAAGCTTCGAACTGCCTTTGCAGGACAATCAATTGCGACTGTTGCTCAAAGGTCGGGGGGTGCCCAAACGCCTTCAGGGATTTGTGCAGTTGAGCACGGCTCATGGCGACACTGATTTTGGCGTGCTTGATCGCTGCATCCTGAGCGGCCTGATGGCTATCGACTTGTGCCGTTGCCACGGGCGCAATGCGCTTGGCCCGCGCCAGGCGTTCGGCGAGTTTGCAGGCTTGCTCACGTTGCAGGCGTGCGTTGCGCTGTTCGAAACGCCGACGTGCCCGGTCGCGTTTGAGGCCGCGTTCGCGCCGCTCGTCATCGCTATGCGCCAGGCCACCCACAACAGGCAGGACTTCAGCGAGTGGGCGCATCTCGATGCAGTCGACAGGGCAGGGCGTGACACACAGGTCGCAACCGGTGCACTCGTCGATTATGACCGTGTGCATCAACTTGGCGGCACCAATGATGGCGTCGACCGGGCAAGCCTGGATGCATTTGGTGCAACCGATGCATTCAGCCTCACGGATGTAGGCGATCTGAGGTGGCGCGTCGCCGCGGCTGGTATCCAGGGCCAGTACCGGCACACGCAGCAATTGCGCAAGCCCGGCGATGGTTTCCTGGCCTCCGGGCGGGCACTTGTTGATCGCCTCGCCGTCAGCGATGCCTTCGGCGTAAGGCTTGCAGCCCGGGTGCCCGCACTTGCCGCATTGAGTCTGCGGGAGCAGCGCGTCGATACGTTGAATCAGGTTCATGCTTTGATCATTGCGTTGACGCCCGGCCCGCCGATGTGGGCGGGCTGAAAAGCCCCAGCGTCGATACGCCGGGGCATCCTGCAGGGGTTACTTGATGCGTTGTCCCGGCTTGGCGCCGCTGTCCGGGCTGAGCAGATAGATTTCTGCGCCGCCAGGACCGGCCGCCATCACCATGCCTTCAGAGATACCGAATTTCATTTTTCGTGGCTTGAGGTTGGCGATCATCATGGTCAGGCGACCATCGAGCTTGGACGGGTCCGGGTAAGCGCTCTTGATGCCGGAGAACACATTGCGTTGCTCGCCGCCCAGATCCAGGGTCAGGCGCAACAGCTTGTCGGCGCCTTCCACGGCTTCGGCCTTGACGATCAGTGCAACCCGCAGGTCCACGGCGGCGAAAGCGTCGAACTCGATTTCCCCGGAAATAGGGTCTTTGGCCAACTCGCTGTCATCGGCTGGCGCAGTCGAGCCGGTATCGGTCTGGCTGGCGACCAGGTCTTCTTTCGATGCGTCGGTCATGGCCTGGACTTTCACCGGGTCGATGCGGGTCATCAACGGCTTGAACGCGTTCAACTGATGGTTGCCGAGCAGCGTGGCGTGGTCGTTCCAGGTCAGCGGCGCGACGTTGAGGAACGCCTCGGCATCGGCGGCCAGCAGCGGCAGCACCGGCTTGAGGAAGATCACCAACTGACGGAACAGATTGACGCCGGTGGCGCAGATCGCCTGGACCTCAGCTTCCTTGCCTTCCTGCTTGTTCAGCGACCATGGCGCCTTGTCGGCAATCCAGGCGTTGGCGCGGTCGGCCAGGCCCATGATTTCGCGCATGGCGCGGGCAAAGTCACGAGCTTCATAGGCATCGGCGATGCTTGGCGCGGCGGCCAGGAAGGCATCGGTCAATTCCGGCGCGGCGTTTTCAGCGACCAGCACACCCGCATTGCCCTTGTGGATAAACCCGGCACAACGGCTGGCGATATTGACGACCTTGCCGACCAGGTCCGAGTTGACCTTCTGAATGAAGTCTTCCAGGTTCAGGTCGAGGTCGTCGACGCCACGGCCCAGCTTGGACGCATAGTAGTAACGCAAATATTCCGGCGACAGGTGGTCCAGGTAGGTGCGCGCCTTGATGAAGGTGCCGCGGGACTTGGACATCTTCTGCCCGTTCACCGTCAGGTAGCCGTGCACGGCAATGCCGGTCGGCTTGCGGTAGCCCGAACCTTCGAGCATCGCCGGCCAGAACAGCGCGTGGAAGTTGACGATGTCCTTGCCGATGAAGTGGTACAGCTCGGCAGTGGAATCCTTGCCCCAGAACGCATCGAAGTCCAGCTCCGGCGTGCGGTCGCAGAGGTTCTTGAAGCTGGCCATGTAGCCGATCGGCGCGTCCAGCCAGACATAGAAGTACTTGCCCGGTTCGCCTGGAATTTCAAAGCCGAAGTACGGCGCATCGCGGGAAATGTCCCACTGTTGCAGGCCGGCATCCAGCCATTCGGCGATCTTGTTGGCCACGGCATCCTGCAAGGTGCCGCTGCGGGTCCAGGTTTGCAGCATCTGCTGGAAATCCGGGAGCTTGAAGAAGAAGTGCTGGGAATCCTTGAGTACCGGGGTAGCGCCGGAGATGGCCGACTTGGGGTTCTTCAGGTCGGTGGGGGCATAGGTGGCACCGCATTTCTCACAGTTGTCGCCGTACTGGTCATCGGTGCCGCATTTCGGGCAGGTGCCCTTGATGAAGCGATCGGCCAGGAACATTTTCTTTTCCGGGTCGAAATACTGGGTGATCGAACGCGTGGCAATGTGCCCGGCGTCTTTCAACCGCAGGTAGATCTGGCTCGAAAGCTCACGATTTTCGTCGGAGTGGGTCGAATGGAAGTTGTCGAACTCCACCAGGAACTCGGCAAAGTCGGCGCTGTGTTCAGCCTGCACATTGGCGATCAGTTGTTCCGGGGTGATGCCTTCCTTTTCGGCGCGCAACATGATGGCCGAACCGTGGGCGTCGTCCGCGCAGACATAAATGCATTGATTGCCGCGATGCTTCTGGAAGCGCACCCACATATCGGTCTGGATGTACTCAAGCATATGGCCAAGATGGATGGAACCATTGGCATAGGGCAGGGCGCTGGTGACGAGGATCTTGCGTGGCTCGGACATGGGGCTCGGCTACTTGATGAAACGGAGGTCGGCCACTATAAAGCGCCGGGAAATTTATTTCACCCCGTGGTGCTGTTTCAGAATCTTCCCATCCTGCGAAAGCATGCCGCTGGCGGCCTGGAACGGTTAGGATAGCCGCCTGTTTCAGTCAGTCTTTTCGGGAGTAGCCCATGAGCGCCGTCAATCGCGCAGCGGTGGAAGCCGTGCTTCGCCAGTACACCGACCCCTATTTGAACCAGGACCCGGTCAGTGCCGGCTGTGTGCGGGCCATCGAGGTACAGGGTGACCAGGTATCGGTCCAGTTGGAGCTGGGCTACGCCGCCGGCCTGTTCAAAAACGGCTGGGCGCAGATGCTGCAAATGGCCATCGAAGGCCTCGACGGCGTGCGCTCGGCCAAGGTCGACATCCGCTGTGTAATCGCGTCGCACAAGGCCCAGGCACAGATCCCTGGCCTGGCCAACGTCAAGAACGTGATCGCCGTGGCGTCGGGCAAGGGCGGGGTGGGTAAATCCACCACCGCCGCCAACCTGGCCCTGGCCCTGGCCCGTGAAGGTGCCCGCGTGGGCATCCTCGACGCCGATATCTATGGCCCGAGCCAGGGTGTGATGTTCGGCGTTGCCGAGGGCACACGGCCCAAGGTCAAGGACCAGAAGTGGTTTGTGCCGATCGAGTCCCTGGGCGTGGAAGTGATGTCCATGGCGTTCCTGACCGATGACAACACGCCCATGGTCTGGCGCGGGCCGATGGTTTCCGGCGCGCTGCTGCAATTGGTCACCCAGACTGCCTGGGGCGACCTGGACTACCTGGTGATCGACATGCCACCCGGTACCGGCGATATCCAGTTGACCCTGGCGCAGAAAGTCCCGGTGGCCGGCTCGGTGATCGTTACCACGCCGCAGGACCTGGCATTGCTGGACGCGAAGAAAGGCGTGGAGATGTTCCGCAAGGTCAACATTCCTGTGCTGGGCGTGGTGGAAAACATGGCGGTGCACATCTGTTCCAACTGTGGCCATGCCGAACACCTCTTCGGCGAGGGCGGCGGCGAGAAGCTGGCGACTCAATACGGCGTCGAACTGCTGGCCTCGTTGCCGCTGTCGATGTCGATCCGTGAACAGGCCGATGGCGGCAAGCCCTCCGTGGCTGCCGAGCCCGATGGTCAGATTGCCATGGTGTATCAGGAACTGGCCCGCCACGTGGGCGCGCGGATAGTGCTGCAGGAGGCAAGCAGTCCCGCGATGCCGACGATCACCGTCAGCGACGACTGAATCGCGCTGTAGGAACAGTACCGCATAGGCTTGTGACGCTCTTTTCCCAATCAGTCGTGTAAGCATTCGCTTACCGTCATGTAGGTATTCGGTTTTTTTACCGGGAATGAGCGTCTCGAATCTTCGAACGATATTTCTAACTGTTTGAAATAAAACAATTATTTAATGTCACTTGAGCCCCGCCAATTGGCCGCCATCCGTTTGGATCCCGTTGAACTTATCTTGGGAGGCTCTAACATCAGCCCTGTGTCCACGGATTGGCACAGCCATCAAGGAACGGTGGTTTGAAGGAATGTCGCAGGATGCGATTCATCAGGACGATGAAAAGGATTAAAGGGACTAGGGAAAAAATGTGGGCGGGTCATACCGCCCCTTTTTTCGCCTGTAGAAAAGTGAAAGCGGCTACATGAAAACGCAAAAAAGGCCCGCAAAGGGCCTTTTTTTTGGCAACGACGCTGCTATCAGCGTTCGAGATCTGCAATCTTGCCGGGTTTGCCATCCCACTCTTGCGCATCGGGCAGGGCGTCTTTTCTTTCCGTTATATTCGGCCAGATGTCCGCCAGCTCGGCATTCAACTCAATGAAGTTTTCCATACCCGCAGGTACTTCATCTTCAGAGAAAATGGCGTTAGCCGGGCATTCTGGTTCACACAGGGCGCAGTCAATGCACTCGTCCGGGTGGATGACCAGGAAGTTCGGGCCTTCGTAGAAGCAGTCCACCGGACACACTTCTACGCAGTCGGTGTACTTGCACTTGATGCAGTTGTCGGTGACGACGAAGGTCATTTCTAATTTTCTCCTCAGGCGGCGGCAGCGAAACCCTGTGTGGCAGGGCTCGCGAGGTTCGGGAGCGATAGTCTGCAGGCCAGGCTAAAAGCCCGCAGCATCCCAAACCGCGCGAGAGTCTACCAGCTTGCACGCGTGTGCGTTATATCCGAGTCTTCAGTGCATATAACATTTCGAGTGCTTTACGCGGCGTCACGTCATCCAGGTCAAGCTTGGCCAGCTCATCCAGCACCGGATGGGGCAGGCTGGCGAACAGGTCGCTCTGATGCGGCGCGGCGGTTTTCCTGCTGGCCTTGGCAGGGCTGGCGACCACGGTTTCATGGGGCAGGGCCGTGGTTTCCAGGCGGCTCAGGTGTTCGCGGGCGCGGGTGATGACATCATTGGGTACGCCGGCCAACTGCGCGACCGCCAAGCCATAGCTCTGGCTGGCCGGGCCCGGCAGCACGTGGTGCAGGAACACGATGCGCTCGTTGTGCTCGGTGGCATTGAGGTGCACGTTGGCTACCAGCGGCTCGCTTTCCGGTAACACGGTCAGTTCGAAGTAGTGAGTGGCAAACAACGTATAGGCGCGCAAATGCGCCAGACGCTCGGCCGCCGCCCATGCCAGCGAAAGGCCGTCGAACGTGCTGGTGCCGCGGCCTACTTCGTCCATCAACACCAGGCTGCGGTCGGTGGCGTTATGCAGGATGTTCGCGGTTTCGCTCATTTCCACCATAAACGTCGAGCGGCCACCGGCCAGGTCGTCACTGGAACCGATCCGGGTAAAAATCCGGTCCACCAGGGACAGCTCGCAGCTGGCCGCCGGCACGAAGCTGCCGATGTGTGCCAGCAGCACGATCAGCGCGGTCTGACGCATATAGGTGGATTTACCACCCATGTTCGGGCCGGTAATCACCAGCATGCGGGTGTCGTCGTCCAGCGACAGGTCGTTGGCAACGAATGGCGTGGTCAACACCTGCTCCACCACCGGGTGACGTCCTTGCACGATGCGCATGCACGGCTCGCTGACAAACCGCGGGCAGTTGAGGTCCAGGTTCAGTGCACGCTCGGCGAGGTTACTCAGCACATCCAGTTCCGCCAGGGCGGCGGCGGTGTCCTGCAACGGCGCCAGGCGGCTGATCAGGTCTTCGAGTAAGGCTTCATAGAGCATTTTTTCTCGAGCCAGGGCGCGACTCTTGGCCGACAGCGCCTTGTCTTCGAACGCTTTGAGCTCCGGGGTGATAAAACGCTCGGCGCCTTTGAGGGTCTGGCGACGTTGATAGTCGATAGGCGCCGACTCGGCCTGCTTGCTCGGCAGCTCAATAAAGTAGCCATGCACGCGGTTGTAGCCGACCTTCAGGTTAGCCAGTCCCGTGCGGGCTTTTTCGCGGGCCTCCAGGTCAATCAGGAACTGTCCGGCGTTTTCGCTCAGCGATTGCAGCTCGTCCAGCTCGCTGTCATAGCCGGTTTTCAGCACACCGCCATCTCGGATGATCGCTGGTGGGTTGTCGATGATGGCTTTTTCCAGCAGCGCCGCGAGATCCGGATAGGTGCCGGCGGTGACAGCCAGTTGTTGCAGGTGCGGCGTGTCCAGTTCGGTCATCGCGACTTGCAACTGGGGGAGGGCACTCAAGGCATCACGCAGGCGCGCCAGGTCACGGGGCCGCGCGTTACGCAGGCCGATCCGCGCGAGGATGCGCTCGATATCGCCGATTTCCTTGAGTTGCGGCTGCAGCTTTTCAAAGCGATAGCCGTCAAGCAGGCAAGTAATAGAGGTCTGACGTGCTTGGAGGACGGTCAAATCCCGCAGCGGACGGTTCAGCCAACGGGTCAGCAAGCGGCTGCCCATCGCAGTCTGGCAACGGTCGACCACCGATTGCAGCGTGTTATCACGCCCGCCCGCCAGGTTGGTATCCAGCTCCAGGTTGCGACGGCTGGCGCCATCCAGTACCACGGTATCGTCCAGCCGCTCATGCCGCAGGCTGCGCAAGTGCGGCAGGGCCGTGCGCTGGGTTTCCTTGGCGTAGCTGAGCAGGCAGCCGGCAGCGCCGATGGCCAGGGTCAGGGTTTCGCAACCGAAGCCTTTAAGGTCCTGCACCGAGAACTGCTGGCACAGACTTTTCAGCGCCGAATCACGCTCAAAATCCCACGGCGCACGACGTTTGGTCCCACGGCGCTTCTCTGCCGGCAAGTCCTTGGGCCAATCATCCGGAATCAACAACTCCACCGGATTGATACGCTCCAGTTCCGCCAGCAGGTTCTCCCAGCCCTTGATCTCCAGCACGCTGAAATTGCCGCTGGTGATATCCAGTACCGACAAGCCGAACAGACGCTCATCGCCCAACACTGCAGCGATCAGGTTATCGCGCCGCTCATCCAGCAGCGCCTCATCACTCACTGTGCCCGGCGTAATAATGCGCACTACCTGCCGCTCCACCGGCCCCTTACTGGTGGCCGGGTCGCCGATCTGCTCACAGATCACCACCGACTCGCCCAGCTTCACCAACTTGACCAGATAACCTTCCAATGAATGGTAAGGGATCCCACACATCGGAATCGACTGCCCCGCCGACTGCCCGCGCGCGGTCAGGGTGATGTCCAGCAGCTTGGCGGCCTTCTTCGCGTCTTCATAGAAGATCTCGTAGAAGTCGCCCATGCGATAGAACATCAACTGATCAGGGTGCTGGTTTTTCAGGCGCCAGTACTGCTGCATCATTGGCGTGTGGGAGGACAGATCGGAGGTGTTTTTACTCATTGGGTAGTAGGCAAGTTCGTTGAAAGTGATGGGGCAAAGGGGGCGCTTGGCCCAGCATTTTTTGCGATGGGCTCAAGGTTAACACGCGAGGTCGGGGGTTCGCAGGTTGCAAACGGCTTGGTAAAAACAAATGTCAGGTCAGGGCAAGCGGCAGATTGCGCAAAGCTGAACTGGCCTGAATTCGCCATAGGCTATCGACGAAGAAACGCAGCGATATCAAATGGAAATTGCATAGCCAAAGTCGATCTCGCTCGCCGGTACTCCGCCTCGCATACCCCAGTTCTCGGGCTCTTGCTCGATCAGCAGTATCAACACTGCCTGTGTCGAAATGTCTAGCTGCGCAGCGATCCGGTTACTGATTAATTGATAGAGCTGGCGCTTGGTTTCGAGTTTGCGTCCTTTGAACAGCGTGATTTCAATGTGGATGAACTCGTGGCGATCTCCTGGAGAACGAAAGGCGTTCCTGTCGTAGCACACATAACGTGACTGGAGCTCTTCGTCACTGACCTTGAATACCGATTTCAAGCAGTTGTAGATCGTCTCGATTATGGCGTGCTGGTTATCGGCGTCCCGGTGTACAGGGTCTTCTACTCTAACGATGGGCATACTGACCTCAGTTTGAATGTTGCTGGGTAGCGGCGTGCAGGAGTTCCTTCAGGAACTCGGCATGATCTTGCGTTTGGTTGTCGAGTAACCACTGCAGAGCGGCTGACGTATCCGGTGAGGATTTGTCTTGGGAGAGTTTAAAGCGCCCTTCGATCGTTTCCGGCCGTATGACCAACCCCAGGATATGTGGAAGACTGGATATCACCCTCGGATCACGCTTGTCGACTTGATAGTCAGAGGCCTGCTTCGATAACCGTTTCGCGGTTTGCTCGAGGATCTCCAGTGTTTGGTCTGGAGCGTCCACCACCGTAATGTTCGCCTGCATGTGAACGGCGAGATAGTTCCACGTGGGAAGTTGGCGCGAGACGTAAGCGTGTGGAGGGATATAAGCCGATGGGCCCATGAAGACGATTTGAGCACTCAGATGCTGTTCGCCTTTGAACTGTGGGTTATTACCATCGACATGTCCGAACAACGACCCATCCGGCTGGCGCCATAGCGGAATGTGGCTGCAAAGAAAGTGTCCGTGCTTGTGCGAGGTCATCATTGCCAGCGGAAAAACATCAATGAAACGATTGATCATTTCCGGGTCTGTAGAACGGTACTGAGGGTAATGAAAGGGGCATACGGACATAGTATGTACTCGAATTGGAGTAGATAAGATCAGGACGCGAGCACGGTGCGACGTTGCTTTCGGCGATCAAGTGCGATGACCATTTGCGCCAGCCAGGTCAGGGCGTTACCTGTCCTGAAAGTACCTGATGAAAGCGGTAGACGTAGGCCGTTGATCCCACACAGCCGATCCATCAACGTTTGCCCCATCAGCATTGAAAGCGCGATGCCTCGACCGTTACAGCCACTCCATCCTATGATTCGTTCGTCATGGTGAATCTTCGGCATACCGTCTGGAGTAAGGCCTACCCAACCGGCCCACTGTTGCTCTGGTGCTTGCGCCACAATGCCGTAGAGGCGCTTGATGCGATCCTGAAGCAATGCACTGCACTTGGCAGAGCGCTGAAGCGGTAACGCGAGGCACCCCGTCAGCAGCTTTACGGGCCCCAAGCGGCGTGCAAACCACATGTCCTTGCGGTTATCGGAAAATGGCAGCAGCTGTTCGACATGGCACACCTGCGGTATGGCGAACGTCGCAAGCGTCAGGGCCAGCGGGCTGATTGCTCGCCGAGTCTTACGGCTGGCGGCAGAACCATAGGCATTGCCGGCGATAAATACGCGTCCGGCCCTGATCTCACCCCGCTGAGTTTGCACGGCGACCCAGCGTGCCTGCGGTCGAACATCGACTGCGCTGCAACGTTCGATGATATGGCCACCTTTGCGGTTGACCGTGTCCGCCAGTCGATACACGAATGCGAGGGGATTAATGGCACCCGCGTCGCTGAAAAGGAGGCCCTCGGCATACTCGGTTGTGCCTAAAGCATTCTCCAGCGCTTGCGGCTCCATGGGCTCTACCTTGGCCCCCAGGCGTACCCAGTTCTTCGCCAGTTCGTCCGCCGCACCCCTTGCAGCCCCAGCCATGGGTTGTACCCAGCCTTTGACTGTCAAATCCGATGGGGCGTATTCAATAACCGTCTGCGCTGTATCGCTGAGAGCGGCCAAGAAGGGCGCTGTATTCTCGCCCAGCAAATGTTGGAGTGAAGCGGGCGAGTGCCTTGACGGTATGGGCACTACGAAACCCGAGTTGCGACCGCTTGCCCCGCAGCCCACTTCTCCGGCTTCAAGCACCGTGACCGAATAACCCGACTCAAGTGCCCGTAACGCCGCCGCTAAACCGCCAATTCCCGCCCCCACTATCACGACATCACTTTCAAACGGCAGGTGACCGGCGTGGGCGGTGCGGCAGGACAATTGGGTTTGCCAGCAAGAAGGCGCCATCAGCATTTCGCTCAGGGCCTGGTTATGCATGGGATTGTTCCCTGACTGCCAGGTTGCTGATCAGCGATTGCACAATGTTTTGCGAGCGTAACGCCAGCAAACTGAAGGAGCCTGCATCCCCCATGCCATGCGAAGACTCACACAGCCCGTTGAGGTAAGTGGGTAACCCGTTGCCCAAATCAACGCGATAATCCCTGGCAATGATCAAGGTGTCGATTTCATTTTCGCGGGCGATTGAAGCCAGTAATTTCGGAAACGGTTCTTGACGATCTCCGGCGCCCAGGTCAAGGAAGCCGGTGGCCAGAATAACCAGGTCGAATGATTGGCTATGAATAATCCCTTGAAGATACTGGCGACTATCGATTTGCACCCCATCAGAGGCGGGTGTACAGCCAACCATGTCCTCACACGTTCGTAGCTGCAACAGACCTTCACCTTGCAGCATTTGCTCATACTTACGTACATAGAGCTGGTTCAGGACATCAATGTCTGACGACGAGTAATTGGTATGCACCAGTTCCTGACGTAACCGCGCCTTATGTTCTGCGCTGGCGTTGTGGAACGTGTCGACAAATGAGGGGAAGTAGACCTCATCGGAAAACGGGCTTGTATCCTTCTGGCGATAACCGAAATTACGCGTAAACCCCACGACCTCTCGAACGCCGCTGTGGCAACTGGCGTGAAGCAGAATCTCTACGGCACTCTGACTGCCGCCGATTACGGCTATGCGGCACTGTCCGCCGGTGGCTGCGACCGCTTCGGCCAGGGCAGGCATATAGTCGTTCAAATGGCGTACGCGTCGATCTTTGACGTCCGCGAAAGGTGCAGGAATGTGGGGCGTGCGGCCAGGGGCGAGCACCAGAGAACGTGCAAGAAATACTCGGCCATCGGTGCAGCACACTGTGTAGTGGGCACTTTCGCCATTGGATGGGGTGACTGCTTCTACCGAGACAGCTTCGCAACCGTAGGCGACGATGTGTTCAAAGAAATCGGCAGTCCAGGAAATATATTGGGCATATTCCGCACGCAAGGGATGATGCAACGGAAGGTTCAAGTGCTCATACAGGCGGCCTTGTTCAAACAAGAAATTCGTGAAGGTGTAACGGCTACGCGGATTGCGCGGGGTTACCAGATCTCGCAAGGGGTGATTCTGGATATCCGATCCCGGCAGCAGCATGTTTGGCTGCCACGCAGGGCCTGGACGCTTCTCGAGAAATTGTACGCTCATGCCCGAAGACAATTCTTCCAGGGCGATTGCCAATGCGATGTTTGCCGGACCGAACCCGATACCCAGTACATCAAAGATCTTTTCAGGAGTGCTCATGCCTGCATCTCCCCATGAAGAGCACGTTCAATGGCCCGAGTTGAGCTGACCCTTTGCGAGGCCAGAGCACGGTCAAGCCGCTCTAATACCTGGCCGACTTCAGAGCGGGTGATGACCAGCGGCGGGAGGAAGCGCAGCACTGCGCCATGGCGCCCTCCCGTTTCAATAATCAAGCCCTCGTCAAGGCAGGCACGCTTCACCTGTGCAGCGATGGCTCCAGCAGCCTGCGGGTGACCGAGTGCATCGACGCTGCCATCGGGTTCAATCATCTCCATGCCGAGCATCAAACCCCGGCCCCGAACGTCACCGATGCAGGGATAGCGTTTCTGAAGCTGCAACAAGCCTTGACGTAGCTGTTCACCGACGACGTTGACATGTTCCAGCAGTCCTTCTCTTCTGATGAACTCCAGGGTCGCGGCTCCGCTGACCAACGCGATCTGATTGCCCCGGAACGTACCGGTATGTGCGCCGGGCTTCCATTGATCGTACTGATCCAAATACAGCAACACTGACAGCGGATAGCCACCACCGATGGCCTTTGAAAGCAGAATGGCGTCAGGCACGATATCCGCCTGCTGGAACGCAAACAGGTCTCCACTGCGACCAATACCGGCTTGGATTTCGTCAATAACCAGTGGCACATCGTAACGTTGGGTGATTTGCCTCACCTGGCGCAGCCAGTGCGCGCTTGCTGGAATGCAGCCTCCTTCACCCTGTATCGCCTCAAGCAAAACCATTGCCGGTTTTCCAATGCCGCTTTCCGGATCGCTGAGAGCGTTTTCCAGGCAAATCAGACTGAGTCGTTCTGTCTCCTGCGCAGGGGTGCCCGCGCCAAATGGACTGCGATATACGTAGGGATAGGGCAGAAAATGCACTTCCCCAGGCAGACCACTAATCTCCTGTTTAGGTGCCAGATTGCCCATCATGCCCAGCGTGCCGTGAGTCATCCCGTGATAAGCACCCTGGAAGACGATGATCGGTCGGCGTTTTGTCGCGATTTTGAACAGTTTCAGGGCGGCTTCGGCGGCGTCGGCTCCCGTAGGCCCACAGAACTGAATCTTCGCTCGTTTGGCAAACTCCGGGGGGAGCATCTCGTAGAGCTCCTGGACGAAATGCAGCTTTGCCGGGGTCGCTATATCGAGTGCCTGTTGCAACTGGCCGGATTGCAAAAAATCGATGACGCGTTGTTGTACAAATGGATGATTGTGTCCAAGGGGAAGAGCCCCCGCGCATGCAAGGCAATCCAGGTAACGGCGCCCTTCACTGTCGACAACTTCAGTGCCTGAACCTTGGCTCAGCACTTTTGGGATGTTTCTGGCATACGTCCGGGCATTGGATTCCCGACGTGTAAGAAAGTCGATGGAGGATTCAGTCATGGTTGACGTCCTTGTCAGATAGAAACAGATTCAATGACTTGTGTTTGTTGATGGGTGGTCGCGGCCTCGCCCAGGTCACGAATCCAACGGCGGTACTCAATCCCCATTCGATCACTGACCACATGCATTTCCGCCTGTGGATCCAGTGGCAGGCGGGCGGGGCGCTGGGATTCGACAATGCGGCGATCCTGTTCGAAAACAGTGTTCTGCCGAGAAAGGATCTGTTCGAGTGTGAGATCCTGGCCGAAGTTGATAGCGACTATCAGCCAGATAATGCATTGCGATTCATCGACCGGAGTGGCGTTGAAAAAGGTACAGAAGCGCTCCGTTTCGCCCGTCTTTTTGACGAAATAGGCAGTCGTGGGATTCAGCACTGAATAGGTGTAGCGGGCGTTAACCGGTATCCCACGATGGTCGCCGTACGGTTGAAAGACGCAAATTTCAGAAGAGTGCAGACCACGCTCGTCTTCCGTCACGTTGTATCGCTTCAGCGGTTCAGGCGCGTCCGGCAGACCATTGAGATGGGCATGCACAAAGGGAAAATGGGACGCATCGATAAAGTTTTCGAGTGAGCGTAACGCGTTTGCGTTGTAAAGGTAGGGGCCCGCAAAGACCTTGCGGTAGCTTTCATCTTGCCACTGTGGCAGTTCTGGCAGCGGTCGCAATGGTTCCTCCAGGCTCACCCAGATGTATCCGTAGCGCTCTTGCGCGAAGTGGCGAAAAATGAGGCGCTGTGATGAGGGGCCTTTTCGCTCCGGGTGTGCAGGAACCAACGTGCATTCGCCTTGGCTACTGTAACGCCACCCATGATAAGGGCATTCGATCTGCCCCTGTTTGATGCAGCCCAATGACAGTTTTGCACCCCGATGACCGCAGTAATCCTTCCAGGCATTCACTTTTCCCTGGTCGTCTCGCCATAACACCAATTCTTCGCCAAGTAAGCGCACCGCTTTGGGTTGGTCACTGCCTACATCCGAACTCTGACATACCACGTGCCATTGCCCGGCGAGCGCGCGATAATCGAGTTCATTAGAGTTCCATTCGCCCCTGTATAACATGCCATCTCCTTGTCGTGCTTCGTGCTGGAATTGAGTTCTACAAATTGTCGAGTGCCAGGAACTTCGCAGTTTGAACAATCAACTCGCGTTCGGAAAAACTGGTCAACTCATCCGCCATCGCATGGCTATCCCCTGAGCGCTGCAGTTCAGCCAGAGTTTTTTGCATAGCATGGATGGCTGCGCGTTGCAGATCAGATGGCACAATGACAAGTTGGTAGCCGAGTTCTGCAAGTACTGGCAAAGAAACGAGAGGCGTTTTGCCACCGTAGAACATATTCATGAGCTTTGGCCCAGGAAGCCGTTGGGCAATAATCTGAATTTGTTCGAGGGTCTGCGGCGCCTCCACAAAAATCATGTCGGCACCCGCCTCAACGTAACGTTGCGCCCTGACCAGCGCCGCGTCGAAACCCTCAATTGCTATTGCGTCGGTGCGCGCAATTACCAGGCAATTAGTGTCTTGCAAACTGGCACGCGCAACTTTGATTTTTTGACACATGTCATCGACGTCAATCAGCGACTTGTTATCCAAGTGCCCACAGCGTTTAGGGAACGTTTGATCTTCCAGATGGAAGGCTGCTACACCGATCCGCTCCAAGGCTCTCACGGTACGTTGTACGTTGGCAGTTCCGCCAAATCCGGTGTCGGCATCTGCGATAACGGGAATCTCGCTGGCTTCGACAATTTTCTCGATCCGCTCGACAACTTCTGAAAAGCTCAGCAAGCCGATATCCGGATAACCGGATGCTCGGGCGATAGCACCACCGCTGGCATACACAGCGTCAAAGCCCGCCAGACTTACCAGCCTTGACGACAGTCCGTCATAGGCACCAGGTGCCATAACGGTTTTTCCGGAATTTAATAAGTCACGAAGAACTTTTGCACTTTTCAATTGCAAATCTCACTGTATGAAGTTGGAGTAGAGAAGTTGTATTTCATATAGTTAATTGATGCCGAGGCAAGCTCGGTACACAAGCGTAATACCGCTGGCCAATATAATAATGTTTATGAGTCTGGTGAATGTATGGCGAGATATTTTGAACGAAATGTGCTCGCCAGCCCACAGCCCCAACAATAAGGCTGGCAATAAGTAGAGGGCAGTTACCACTAATGCAAGATCGGCATAGGCTCCTGCCAGGGTGAGCATCGCCATACGTACCAGCGTACTAATTCCAATCAATGTGCTCTGAGTGGCGCTCGCTTGCTCTTTAGTGTTTGTTCTGCCGTTCAGATAGATCGCGTAGAGGAAGCCGCCGCTCCCAAATAAAGCGCCGAACAGCCCGCCACCAGCGCCCAGGGGCATTGCCCATGTCGCAGATAGATGTCGGGTTCCTATTGGTTTTGTGAGCGTGTACACGGCATATAAAGTTACAAAGCAGCCCATCGCGAGCATTAATACGTCAGCTCTTGTATTGAGGAGCAGCGCTATACCCGCCACGCTACCCAGCATCATGAACGGCAGCAGCCGGGTGAGTTCAATGCGCACCACGTGCTTATGCATGCGCGCCAGTTTTCCAAATGCAGCCACGCAGTCAAGGAGTACCAGTAGAGGGATCGCTTGCGACAGCGGCATGTAATTTACCAGCACCGGCCCCGCTACCAATGCCGTCCCGAAACCCGCAATAGAAAAAATGATGTAGGCCAGGCTGATGGTCACGAACATTATTGCCAAGGTCGCATTGTCGAAAGGGGCGTGGAGAAAAGCGTCCGGCATTATCGTGGGTCCATGACGTGATATTTGGTAACCCTACCCAACAGGACAAAAATCTACTAATATGAAAATAAGAAATTACTGATCACATTTTGGCATAGCTATTATGATATCAATGAAGCAGTTGCGATATTTTGTGGAGATCGCAGAACATGGAAGCTTCAGTGTTGCAGCGCAGAGACTATTTATTGCTCAGTCAGCACTCAGTCGACAAATGAAGGAGCTGGAGAACAACCTGGGTACGCTTTTGTTTGAGCGCACCGCAAGGCAGCCCCATCTAACGCCCGCTGGGCTAGCCTTTTTGCCAAGGGCCAAAGTTATCTTGAGTGACGTCGATAGTGCTGCTCGGTTGGCGACTTCGGTAGGGAATGGTCAGCGGGGTGCTTTACGCCTTAGCCATGCCAGCACGGTGCCGCTCACCGGGAAGTTGAAAGATGCGCTTGGGCTTTATCTGGAGCGTATGACCGATGTGTATATTGAAGTGTCGGAGGAATCTTCAGAAACACAACTCATGAATTTAGTTGATAATCGTATTGATGCGGGTCTGTTCAGGCTGCCAGTGTTGCATCAAATGAATAATATCAAGCTTCTTCCTCTGTTTAGTGAGAAAGTTGTTGTCGCCGTTGGCTCTACCCATCCGCTCGCATCGAGAAGTTCAATATCACTTGCTGAGTTGCGGGATGAAGCATTCGTGTCGATAGCCCACCCAAAACGCGGAGGGCTTAGTTATCTTTCATTTGAACTTTGCGCTCGCGCAGGATTTGCTCCGAAGTCAGCGCAGGTTTATTCGTTGAAAACGACACAGTCGTTGTTGATCCAGGCAGGATTCGGTATTGCACTGCTTCCCGTTTCAATGGTTAAAGCTACTTCGTTGCACGCTATTGATATAAGTGATGAAGGGTGTGAAAGCGAGGTCGTTCTTGCCCATCACGAACGTGACTCAACGCTGGTAGAGACTTTCGTTGAGCACTTTCGAGAGGCATTTTACGTCGATTGAAGGTTGATCGTTGTGACAGAGAAGCTGGGTTTCCCGGACCGCCAGACGGGGGCAAACCAGCGATCCATACCCATGGACACCGGCTATCTGGACTTACGCCCACTGGCCGGAAACAACCCTCTGATCACCCCAAGAAACGCCGCAAACAAATTGATTGAAGTCGCCGTAGTGATGGCAATCAGCACGTTATCCGAGAACGGCGCCTTACCCGAGTAATACGTCGACCACCCATTCCACACCAGCAGCACCGCCCAGAAGATCACACCACAAGCCGCAAACCAAAATGCGCGTCCCGCATATTTCTTGCGCAGTTGCCGTTCGGCCTTCTGGTCTTTGAGGTTCTGGTTTCTTTCATCGTCGGTGCCTGTGGCTTGTTCGCCACCGGCTTGGGAGTCCTGGTCAGGCCCTGCCACCGGGGGCAGGGTCAGTTCCAGGTTGTCGAGTTCTTCACTCACGGATGCGGCTCTTTGGGTGAATGAGTGCTGCCATGTCTTCCCAGTCAATGGCGGACCCGTCGGCGCCCTTGAGGGCCCAGGCTGTGCCGTCCTCGTGGGAAAGGTTGGACAGTTGGGTGCCGGACCACTTGCCGTATTTGTTAATGATCCGGTCAATCAAGCGATGGGTGTAGGTATCGCTCTCAGGAACCCTTGGTGTCACGAAGACAATGTCTTCGGCGTCGGGCTTCAGGTTGCTGAGCAGCGACGTCACCGGGCGATTACCGTAGGATTTCAACTCATGGTACAGCGACGGGATGACCGGGCCATATTGCCAGCGGGCGAAGTGATCATCCATCAGCGGCTGATCCCGTTCACGCAGATGCCAGGACTGCGTGTAGAACAGCAGTTTTTGCAGTTTCATGGGCGTCAGGCCCGAAAGCTTGCCTTCCTTCGCGCGTTCAATGAAGGCGTTAGCGACAGCTAGCGCTGAATAAGCCATGAGCACCTCCGTCGTTGCTGGCCATGTTGTTCAAGAGTCTTATACATAGGCCCTGAATTGTCGATAAGCAAGGGCGCCTGTCCGTCCGCTCGGTGTGGCATCAGGCTACCCTGCGGCGATAGCAAACGGTTCTGAATGATAGAAAACAATTAACTGTTTGCCTACACAGTGTTTTGTTTCAATCTAAACAAAATTGTGTGTTTAATGCATAAATATGCAAATTAGCATTTGCCAACCTTCAAGACTCCCGTCAATATCCGCGTTATGCAAAAACGCAACGTTTCTACCGTCTTGAAAGAGCTGCTGGATCGCGATCGGATCTCCCCCACGGAGCTTCACCGACGCACCGGTGTGCCTCAATCCACACTGTCCCGGATCCTCAGCGGCAAGATCGTTGACCCGTCGGACAAACACATCTCTCGCATCGCCGAGTATTTTCGCGTCAGCACCGATCACCTGCGCGGGCGTGCCGGGGTGGGTGCTTTGCGAGATGATGGGCGCGACCCGATGCATTCGGAGCTCAAGGACATAAGCCTGTGGGACGACGACACACCCGTTAATGATGACGAGGTGTCGATCCCCTTTCTGCGCGAGGTTGAATTGGCTGCTGGATCAGGAAGATTCGTCATCGAGGAAAGTGAGAAAGCCAGCCTGCGCTTTGGAAAGCGCAGCCTTCGGCATAACGGCGTGCAATTCGACCAGGCCAAATGCGTGACGGTGCGTGGCAACAGTATGTTGCCGGTACTGCGCGATGGCGCGACGGTAGGGGTAAATGCCGGCAAGAGCGGGATTGGTGACATTGTCGATGGTGACCTGTATGCCATCAATCACAATGGCCAGCTACGGGTGAAACAGCTCTACCGTCTGCCTTCCGGGATTCGCCTGCGTAGCTTCAACCGTGATGAGCATCCAGATGAAGACTACAGCTTCCAGGATATTCAGGACGAGCAGATCAGCATCCTCGGTCATGTTTTCTGGTGGGGCATGTATGCCCGCTAACCTCCTCGCGTAGGACGAAACCCGCCCATGAGCGGGTTTTTTTTCGCCTGCAGAAACCCGCCCAACCCCAAGCCCGCAAGGCTTTGAATGCATTCGTGCATTTACTTAGGCAAAATAAATGCATTCATGCATTGACTGTATATGCATACATGCATATTCTTCATCTCAAGCCAGCCAACAAGGCCTGGTGGAGGTGGCAAGGATGCTGCCAAGGAAGACAAGGAAGGCACGCAATATCGGCAAGGACGCCATCAGAGCGATGGCAGGGATGCCAGGTAACACCGGCAAGGATGCCGACGCTCTTTAGTTTCACCCCAGCTTCAAGAACAGGCAGCGATGAACCGGCCTTAACGGTTCAGAGGGTTGGCAACTGACCCGGGTGTGCAGCGTAAAGCACCGCAAGCAGTTATCCGGCAGACAGGGATCGTGGTCGGAAAAACATTCAGGAAAGGACCGTACCGCGCCAGTAGCGCCGAAAGTCCGAGGACATCATTACTGAAAAGCCCGGGCTACCGGGCTTTTTGGAATGCCTACCTATCGAAGTGTGTGTAATTGAAAAACGGACTATTCAGTGCTCAGCCAGGAGGCGTGACATGACAAACGAACAACAAGCGTTAGCGGAAATGCCTATCTGGCTGGTGATCATATTGGCCTTGATCGGCGGCGTTTCCGGCGAGATGTGGCGCGCCGACAAGGAGGGCGCCCGCGGCTGGTCGCTGATCCGCCGTCTGGCGCTCAGGTCCGGCGCGTGCATGGTCTGCGGGGTTTCGGCCCTGATGCTGTGTTATGCCGCCGGTATGTCGATCTGGACTGCCGGCGCCATTGGTTGCCTGACCGCGATGGCCGGCGCCGACGTGGCCATCGGCCTCTATGAGCGCTGGGCGGCCAAGCGCATCGGGATCAATGAAGGATCCCGCCAGGACCCGCCGTAATCGCAAGGACGCTACCCAAATGACCCTTATCGAAAAGCCATCCCAACTTCCCCAGGCTATCGGCGTGGCGCTGCATGCGGCCTTTCCGGACCTCAAGGTCGGCAGCCACCGGGAATTTCAGAGTGACCTGGAGAAAACCGGCGTAATGATCACGGTTGAAGGCAATGGCCCGGGTCTTCGCTCCCGCGAAGGCCGCAAGGCCCATGTCCTGGCCATTTCGCTCAAAGCCATGGTGGCTCCCGGCGCATTGCCGTTCCAAGCCTGCGACCTGGCCAGCCAGCTGATGGACCTGGTTCTGGATAACCGCTGGAGCCTGCCTCAGGCCCAGTGCGATTTGCCGACCCATATTGTTGCCGCTCCCGCTGTGCTGACTACCGCAGCAACGGACTACGACACCTGGACCGTTTCCTTCACGCAAATCCTCTACCTCGGGCCCGAGTTACTCAACGATCCTACAGGCCGAGCGCTGTATGCCTGCACCTGGGACGTTTTGAACATCGATGACCCCGATCAATACAAGCCACTGGCGGAGTAGCCCATGTTCGACGCGCTGTTACGCATGCAACTGGGGCCGATCGTCGAGCGCCTCGCGGAAATGGAGGCCCAACTGGAAGACCTGTACCGACGCGCTGAAAGCTTCTGCCGGATTGGCGTTTGCCAACAGGTCGACGCCGCCAGCACTACCTGCCGGGTCAGTCACGGTGAGTTGCTCACGCCGGCCATCCGCTTTTTCAACCCCAGCGCCGGTGCGCAAACCGAAACCCGTATTCCGTCCGTGGGCGAGCACTGTCTGTTGCTCAACTACGGCGGTGGGGAAGGGGGCGCGCAGTCCGTGGCTTTGTTCGGCCTCAACAGTAGTCTGTTTCCGCCAGTCTCGACGGTTCCCTCCGTGACCCGGCGGCGCCATCAAGACGGCACCCAGAGCGACTACGACGACGCCAGTCACACCTTCAACTGGGCCAACGGGCCGACGATGTTCACCGGTTCTCGCGAACAGGTTGACCTCAAGGTCGGTGCCGCCAGCCTGACCCTCAATCCGCAGGGCATCACCCTGCAAATCGGCGGCACCGCACTGTTGCTGGATGCCGGCGGTGCTCACTTCAGCGGCCCGGTGATAGACCACCAAGGTCGGGTCATCAGCCCCTGATAAGGACATCTCATGATTGGCATCGATCGCAACACCGGGGCAGCCGTCGATGACTGGCCGCAATTTGTGCAGCGCGCCACCCGAGCGCTGACCACACCCGTTGGTACACGGCAGAAGCGCCCGCTGTATGGCTCGCTGATCCCGCAGTTGCTCGGGCAGAACCTGGGCGACGACCTGCTGCTGCTCGCCCAGAGCCATGCCGCCCAGGCGTTCTACAACGCCCAGAACGGCATCGGCGACTTTCAGCCCCAGGTCATCGTCGCCACCCGCCAGGGCGCCGGGCTGCTGCTGCGTTTTGCCGGCACCTGGAAAAACCGCCAACAATCCTTCGAGGTCGTGACATGAGCATGCTGATCCCTGGCCAGAACCAACTGGCCGAGCCGGCGATTATCGCGGTCGATGCGTTCGAACCCTTGCTGGCTGAGTTCAAGGCGTTCGTGGTCGACTATGTCGCAGCAAGTGCGCCGCAAAGCGCGGCCAAACTCAAGGTCAGCCTCGACAACGAAAGTGAGCTGCTGACCCTGGCCCTGGAAGCTTTTTGCGTGCGCCTGCAAACCCATGAGCGCAAATACAATGCACGCATCAAGCAGATGCTGGCGTGGTGGGCCACCGGCAGTAACCTGGATGCACGGTTGGCGGATATGGGCCTGGAACGCCAGGTACTCGACCCCGGTGACCCTGCGGCTTTCCCGCCCGTGCCGCCGATCCTGGAAAGCGATGACGATGCCCGCCTGCGTTACTACCTGGCACCCCACGCCCCGGCGGCGGGCTCGCGGATGCAGTATCGCCGCGAAGTGTTCACCCTCGGCGAGCGGCCGGTGGTCAAGGTTCAGAGCGCATCGCCGGGCGTGGTGACCGTCAACTACACCTTTGATCCGGACGGTTATGCCGCCCAGGTCAAGGACGGTAACGGCCGACGCATCGCGCCCGGCGAAGTGATGGTCACCGTGTTGTCTCGTGAGGGCGACGGTACCCCATCTGCCGATTTGCTTGACGGTGTGCGTCGACATTTCGCACGGCCGGATGTACGCCCGGAAACCGATCTCGTCACCGTCCAGGGCGCACAGATTCAGCCCTACAGGATTCGCGTCATCGCCAAAATCCACGCCGGGCCTGACTCGGGCTTGACCCAAGTGGCGGCGCAGCAACTGCTGCAGACTTACGCTGACTCCTGTCATCGCCTGGAAGGGCGCGTCGACCCCAGTTGGATCGACTACGCCATTCACAGTGCGGGGGCGGCGCAGCTGCACATCCTGGAGCCGCTGGCGCCGATTGTCAGCAGCGCGTTCCAGGCCCCGTATTGCACGGGCGTCGAGGTGGAGGTGCGCACGCTATGAATGACCCCAAAGCGAGTGTGTTGCCGGTCAACAGTTCACCGCTGGAGAAGGCGCTGGATATAGGGTTCGGCAAGCTGCTTGACCGGGTCGCACCGCCGTTGCCAGCGTTGATGAACCCGCTGCAAACCCCCAGCGAATTTCTGCCTTACCTGGCCGCCGACCGAGGTGTCAGCGAATGGGATGCCCAAGCCAGCGAATCGGAAAAGCGCCTGACCGTGGCCTTGTCCTGGCAGATCCAGCGCCAGGCCGGCACACCCAAGGCCTTGAGCTATGCCGTGGAGTCACTGGGGTTTACGCCCAACATCAGCGCCTGGTTTCAGCAGCGGCCAACCGGCACGCCGTATACCTTCGACGTGCAGGCGATCATCGGGCGCAGTTGGTCCAGTGGCGACCACAACCGGCTGATCCGTCGCATCAACGCGGCCAAGAGTGAGCGCGATCAGGCCACGATTACCCTCGTGCATGAAACCTACCAAGGGCTGCGACTGGCTGGTGCGGCTGATCCTGGCTTGAGCATCGGCGAAGACAGCCCGCCCGGCGCCTTGCCCGAAATGAAGTTACACGGTGCGTTCTCCCTCAACAGCGCCACTCACGCCCCGCTCAACGATGGCGAGTTGCTGCTTGAAGGCGTGCTGCCGGAACTCGGGCTGGGCGCCCGGCTGAACAGTGCCGGGGTTGCCCGGCACTACACCATTAACGACTACGACCTCAGGGCGCAGCCATGACAGATGAAATCACGCGCCTGGTGCGCTTCACCTCCAAGGGTTTGGATGAAGTGCTGCAGGCCAGGAACCAGGGCCTCAAAGGCGAAATCACCCACATCGGCGCCGGTACCGGCCGCTACACCCCCGACGGCACGGAAGTGGCGTTGCGCGATGAGCGCCAACGGGTCGCCATTGTGGATTACGAAGACCTGGGCGAGCGCCAACTCAGGATGGCCGCGCTGTTTGACGGTGACGATGAGTATGAAATTGGCGAGTTCGGCTTTTACCTCGCCAGTGGGACCTTGCTGGCGGTGTATTCCGTGGCAGGGAAGTTGCTGACGTATAAAGCGGCGGCGGCTCGGGTACTGCAGAAATTCACGCTGGATATATCGCCGTTGCCGGCTGATAGCGTGACGATTGTGGTGGGGAGTGAAAACCTGAATGTGTTGCTGGCTGAGGAAATCGCCATTATGGCGGCGGCGTCGGTGGGCAATATGTCGCGGCACGTGGATTTGATGTTTCGAGTGATGCATCTCGAAGCGAAGTAGTTGCACTGACAACAGTGCTGGAAAGGTTAACTGACAGGGAGTCAATGATGGGAATTGAAACGACTATTACGAAGGTTGTGGATGCGTGCAATAAGCTGACGGAGACGGTGACTAATCAGATTGGCAAGATTGATGCGCGGGTAGAGGCGGCGTCGAGTCAGTTCACGGCGTGGCGTAACAGTGTGCAGGCGAAGGATATCAATGGGCGCGCGCTTTATAAGCAGGAAATTGATCTCACTGGCTTGTCGACGGAGGTGCTTTATCCTGTTTGGTGGACGATGCCCGGTAACGAGGCGGGTGAAACAGAAATCACTGTCTCCCGAGTATATTTTCGAGACAGTGAAAAAGCGCCCTTTGGCGAAGGGATATATCACATTGCCGGCTTGAACTTGCAACTTGAGGGTGTCGGGTATCTATGGAACGGAGATGCTAACTTCTTAGCTATCAAACGAGTTTCTCAAACCTACCGTGAAACGGTACGGGGTATTTCATTCGGAATGATTTGTACCGCTCGTGCTGTTACTGGACTTAAACCGATGTACCTGGGGTTGGTCGCTGGTCAAATTACAAATGCCCCTCAGTTTTCTGGGATGTACTTGAGGGGCGGGCTAAGTTACACCATTACCAAAACCTTTGACTATCCGGTGAGTTACAGCAAGTTAGACGCTGAAGTGATAATGAAAGATGACGTTAATCCCGATTGGGAAGTACGTTGGGCGGTGAAGCCTTACACGTTGGCTCAGGCTGATGCTGTGCTCGGGAAGGCCCTTGAAGAGAAGCGTCTGGCCTATTCCCACGATAACGACATTCGATATACCGCCAAGGTTTAAGGACTGATCAAATGACTTTGTTTATTGAAAAGTTGGTAACCCCTGCTGGTGACTCGTTGATCAACGTGCCTGCTAGTACGCAGACCCTTAAAGGCCTGGGCTTTAGTGATGCGGCTGGCCAGGTGCTCATCGAGAACGCTACTGCAGCTGCCGCACTCGCTAGCACAATTGCGGCTCGCCGCTCTGCCTATGTCAGCGAAGCTGACCCGATGTACCTCGAGTGGCAATTCGACGGTACGGCTGAAAAGGAGAAAGAGTGGCGAGCTAAGGTTGCTGAAATCAAAGCGCGCTTCCCGTTGCCGAAAGACAAGTAGTCACCCACCGCGAAAGCGGTTTTTTTTCGCCTCCCCAAAGCCCCTCTTGCAGGGGCTTTGGCATTTCTCACCCGGAGAACCCTACCCATGCCCACGCGCCAAACCTACACCGTCCTCATCCCTTTCCCCACCGGTAACGGCCATTGGTCTACCGCTGGCGAGGAGCTGGAACTGCTGGACGTCGAAGCATCCGCCCTGCGCACCGCCGGCCGCCTGGAACTGACCAGCGTCCTCAATTCCACCTCCAAGAAGGCTGATTAATCATGGCTGAGGTTTTGAACTTCGAGCACAACGGCATTACCGTCAATGCCACCGAATCGCCCGAGGCCATGGGTGGCCTGGGCGATAATGTCATCGGCCTGGTGGGCACCGCCCCCAATGCCCATGCATCGATCCCGAAAAACGCGCCGTTTCGCATCAACAGCTTCACCACCCAGGCGCTGCTCGACCCTACCGGCACCGAGTCGGGCACCTTGTTCCAGGCGGTTTACCAGATCCTCAAAGTGGTCAAGGTGCCGGTCTACGTGGTGATTGTCGAAGAGGGCGCCACCCCGGCCGATACGATTAACAATGTGATCGGCGGCAACGACCCGGTCACCGGTCGCAAACTCGGCCTGGCTGCCCTGAGCAGCGTGCCTGAAGACCTGACCATCATTGGCGCTCCGGGCTTCACCGGCACCAAGGCCGTGGCCGGCGAGTTCGCTTCCTTCGGCAAGCGCATCAAGGCCCGTGTGGTACTCGATGGCAAGGACGCTTCGGTCGCCGACCAAGTGACCTACAGCGGCGAACTGGGCGGTGCCGACCTGGGCTTCGACCGTTGCCTGCTGGTGCACAACATGCCGTCGGTGTATTCCAAGGCTGCGAAGAAGAACGTATTCCTGTCGCCCTCCTCGTTGGCTATCGCTGCGCTGGCCAAGGTCAAGCAGTGGGAAAGCCCAGGTAATCAGGTGACCTTTGCCGAAGACGTTTCCCGCGTCGTCGAGTACAACATCCTCGACACCTCCACCGAAGGCGACCTGCTCAATCGTTATGGCGTGAGCTACTACGCCCGCACGGTGCTCGGCGGTTTCTCGCTGCTGGGCAACCGCTCCATTACCGGCAAGTTCATCAGCTATGTCGGCCTGGAAGACGCCATCAGCCGCAAGCTGGTCAAGGCCGGCCAGAAGGCCATGGCCAGGAACCTCACCAAGTCCTTCATGGACCAGGAGGTCAAGCGCATCAACGACTGGCTGCAAACCCTGGTGGCCGACGAAACCATCCCTGGCGGCAGCGTCTACCTGCACCCGGAGTTGAACAGCGTCGAGAAGTACAAGAACGGCACTTGGTTCATCGTCATCGACTACGGCCGCTACGCGCCGAACGAACACATGGTTTATCAACTCAACGCCCGCGATGAAATCATCGAGCAGTTCCTGGAGGACGTTCTCTAATGTTTACCAACCGAGTCAGACAGGCCATTGCGGCCACCCTCCAAGGCCTGCCGCTGTCGGCCACGGTCGATTCCTTTACGCCACCGAAGATCGAGTTCGAAATGGACCCGATGACCGGCGGGCGCTTCATTGCCGAAGAAGTGGCCAAAAGCGCCAAGGTGCTGGGCGCAACCCTGGTACTGCAAGGGGCTGGTGCAGAAATCCTGCTGGCGCTTGGCGTCACGCAGGGCGATGACATCCTGTTGAACGTGCGCGAAGCCGGGCAGGATCAGGATGGCAAGACCTACTTCACCTACCACACCGTGGGCGGCAAGTTGAAGTCGTTGACCGAATCCGCGCTGACGATGAATGCCAAGCCCGTTACCACCCTGGAACTCTCCTGCCGCACTTATAACCGTCTGGAAAACGGCATTCCGGTGATCGATATCGACGTGCGCACCCAGAAGTTCGTGCTCAACGGTGTCGACATTCTCGGCGATGCCCGCCGCGCCGTGCTGATGCCGTAACCACCCAGGGGGCGGGTCAGCTCGCCCCCACACCCTGTCAAGGAATCACCCCATGGCCTGGATGCCTGCGCTACACGTCCTGCTGTCCCCGATCACCGCCGACACCGGTGTTGTGATTGAGCAGATTCAACTCAAACCCTTGTTCTACGCGCCACAGAAAGACGCCCTGGCGCGCGCCGGTGACGACGAGGATGAGCAGTTTTTCGAACTGGCCAAGCTCGCCACTGGCCTGTCGGAAAAAGAACTCGACCAACTCAAGCGCCCGGACTACGTCAGCATCGCGCAATACGTACACGAGATGTCGACCCAGCCTGCATCGTTTTTTCTCGATCAGGCCGATGTGCCGCGCCAATCGCTGACCAGCGAGGAGGTCGCGCTGCTGCTTCCCCTTCAAGCAAGCGGTCGCACGCTCACCCACGTCACCCTGGAAATGCCCGCTCTGCGCGCCACCAAAGTGATGAAAAAACTGCCCACCAACAAAGAGCGTGCCGAGTTCATCACCGCCCATTGCGCCGGCCTGATGATCCCCGATCTCGCCGGCTTGACGGTGCCCGACTGGACCGAACTGCAGGGGCGCATCGACGATTTTTTAAACAAACCGGCGGACTTCTTTCGGAACGCGACATCGAAGTGATCCTCGATGTCGTACCGCTGGTTTACTCAGTAACCGAAGCGGAAATCCTCGATTGGGACGCCGGCAAGGCCTTGCGCCGCTACGACATTGCGATCAGTCGCCTTGGCGTTAAACAGGAGTAGAGCGGGATGGCAGACCGTAATAACCAAGCTGAGTCAGCCATCGCCAGGGACGGCGTGATGATCCAGCGCTCACCCGTAATGGCCGGCGCACAGGCCAGCCTCAATCCGATCGCGCCAACCCTGGCGAGTCCGGCTGAGGCGGTGCCGGGAAGTGCCGCGAACCTGGCGTTGGCATTGGCCGATGCCAGCCTGCAAATCAATCATCTGGCCGAGAGTCAGGCCCGGCTTGTGGATACGCTTGAGCTGTTCAACGCCTCGTTGCTCAAGGTGATGGACGCCCGCCAAGCCGACGCCATCGAGGCGGTGGGCACGGGCGATACGAGCACCCGCACGACGGCCCCAGCGGGTACGCCATCGCAGGCACTGGATGCCGCGATGACCGACCTGGACCAACTGCTGCAATTTGTCGGGCGCGAGCGCAAGTCACTGCGCGAAGCCAACCTCGCCATGGCGACCGAGCCGATGGTGGCGGCCAGTGGCGCGAGCGCCGTGGACTTGGCGAAGGTCGAGTACGTAGCGGCCAAGTCGGGTATTGGCAGCAGCCGCGTTGATGCGTCAGGCAATATCGACCAGGCCGGACGCCAGGCAGACCTGCAGCAGTTCGCCCGCGATGCCGCGATCATGGCGACGGCGTTCAAAATCGATGTGAAGCATGCCGGCGAACTCATGGGCGGATGGCGTGAGTCACTGCACCTTGACCGCGCCCAAGCCCTGGATCTGGCCGACGCGACAAACGTGCTGGGCAGCGATGTCTCGCTCAAGGCCGAGGCAGCGGACATTGCAGCGATCGTGCAACGTCGCGGCGCCACCGCAACGGCTGCGGGCATGCTCCCCGAGCAGGCGGCGGCGCTTTCGGCGGTGTTGTTGAGTGCCGGTAACAGCAAAGGTGCTGCGGAGCTCGGGCTGGAAAAAATCAGTCTCGCCCTGGCCAAAGGCGACAGCGCTTCTCCCGCGCAGCGCAGTGCCTGGGCAGCGCTCAAGCTTGATCCCAAAGAGCTGGCCAGTGGCATGAAACAGGATGCCCCGCAGACCCTGCTTTCCGTGCTGGAAGCACTCAAGTCACAACCGGCTGAAAGGCAGGCGGCGCTGGCGGCGCAACTGTTCGACGGTAACCAGTCGATTCTGAGCCTGGTGCCGATTATTGACAGCGTGAAACACGCCTTTTCGCAGGTGGCCGAAACGTCCACCTACGCCACCTCGGCGCTAGGCGATCAAGGCTCTGTTCAGCGCGTTGCAGCGATTCGCGCCGATTCCTCCCAGGCTCGACGGCAGGCCTATGAGGCCAGTACCACGCGCTTGCAAACTGCCTCCGATGTGGCCCTGGCGCCCGTCGTGGATACCTCGCTGACGGCGATGACCGGTTTGGTCAACGGCGTGGGTGGCTTGGCTGAAGCGCTGCCTCACACTACCGCCGCCGTTACGGTGGCAGGGGCTGCACTGGGGGCTGTGCTTTCCGGCGTATTCGATGCCGTGAAGGACAAGGTGTTTGAAAAGGTTGCGGGGAAAATTTTCCGCGAAGGACCTGCCGCTGACCCTACCGCCCGCCCGCAGCACACTCAAGGTAATGACGCCCATACAGGCAAACGCCCGCCAGATCCGGCGTCCGGTCCTGACCGCCCTAGCAAAACAGTGAAGGCCAACAAATTCGCCAAACGGGCTTCGTTGGGCCTGGTGCTGGCACAGGCCGGAGTTGATGTCACGCAGGGCGCGCTGACGGGGAATCCGGGTCAAGCGCTGGGCTCCAGCGTGGGCTCGGTAGGCGGCGCCGTCGCTGGTGGCGTTGCCGGTGAATTCGCCGGCATGGCGATTGGTCGAGCGGTCGGCACGCTTGCCGGAGCGGTGATCGGTTCGGTGGTGCCGGGTGCCGGTACGCTGCTGGGCGGGGTCATGGGCGGCGTCGCCGGTGGCGCGATCGGCAACGTGGTGGGCGGCGCCGTCGGTACGTTTGTCGGCAGTGACGTGGGGGCATGGCTTGCCGAGAAAGTAATGGGATCCGGGGATCGCTTGCCGTCTCCCACGGATGTCAGCAATAACCTCAACAACCCTCAAGCCGATAACCGCCAACTCAATTTTGCCCCGCAAATCACTATCAACGCGCCGGAACAAGCCAGCTATCAGCAATTGGCGACACTCGTGGTGCAACAGATCGAAGCGCAATTTACGCCGCTGTCGATGGACAACCTGCTGGCGACGCGACGTGGCGCGGCACTGACCGATGGAGCTGTGTAATGCGACAACAGATGGTGTTGGGCACGTTTATTTTCGGGCTGTCCCGCGGGTTCGCCTACGACAGCCTTGATCGTGGCAGCAGTGGTGGGTGGGTGAGCCTGGACATCATTGCCGGCAAACCCAAATCCAGCCAGGTGGGGCAGGGCCTTGAAACATTGGCAGTTGGCGGCAAGGCCGCGCGTGCCAAGGGCATGCAACGCCTGGATGAGCTGCGAGCCCTGCAGGACCTGCGCGTGCCGTTGCCTCTGGTGGATGGCCTGGGGCGTAACTGGGGGTTATGGACCATCAAGTCGATCAGCGAAAAACAAACCAGCGTCATCGACGACGGTACCGCGATGGCGATCACCTGGTCGCTGGTATTGGAGGAATTCGTCAATGCGTAGAGTCCGAAGTATTGCGGGCGATTCAGTGAACCTGCTGCTCTACCGAGAGCTGGGCCGCTGTGATGATGCTGCGGAGGAGGCGCTGTGGCGCTTGAATCCGGAGCTGGCGGAGCAGGGCGCACTATTGCCGGCCGGCGTCAGTGTGCTGGTGCCCGAACTGGATGCAAAGCCTGTCGCGAGCCGGCCGGTTTCAGCCTGGGATTAAGGAGCGATCATGGCACTTGGATTCACACCGGTAGTGGAGCTTTACGGCGCCAATGCCGCATTGTTCAATGAGCGGCTATTGGAGTGGGAGCATATTGACGCAGCGGGATTCGTGTCCGACCAACTCAAGTTGACCCTCGATATCGAGGGCCTTGAAGGCCTGCCCGATCTGGGCGGGAAAGTCGGCTTGCGCGTCGGTTATCGGGAGTCCGGTCTGGTGGATAAGGGCGCGTTCAAGATCACTCAGCGTACACCGTCGCTGTTCCCGATGCGCCTGGTGCTGGTGGCGACGGCGGCGCCGTTCGATGAGCATGAGTTCAAACAGCGCCGCACCGCCAGCCATGGGCCGACAACCCTGGGCGCACTGTTTCGTCAATTGACCAGCCGCTACGGGTTCTCCCCGCGCGTGGCGCCTGAGCTCGATGGCGAGCCGATCGCGCATATCGATCAGACCAACGAAAGTGACATGGCATTTCTGACCAGGCTGGCCAAACGCTTCGATGCAGTGGCCAAGCCTGTGGATGAGCTTTACGTGCTGGGCCGTAAAGGTCAGATCAAGTCGTTGTCGGGCAAGGCACTGCCGGATGTGCGCTTGTCCGTCACCCGTGACAATCACCCGGGCGACCACGCCTTCATCAGCGCCAGCTTCACCGAGACCAGTCGCGCCAAATATAACGGCGCGCAGACGGCCTGGTGGGATGCGGCGGCCGGCAAAAAGCATGTCGTAGAGGTGGGCATCGCACCGTTCAAAGTGGTGACGCAGCGCTACCAGAGCGAGGACGAAGCGCGCTCGGCGGCGCAGGGCGAGATGCGGCGTGTGGGGCGAGAAGGGCTGCAGATCAATGTGGTGTGCCCCGGTAATCCGTCGCTGGCCGCTGAAGGGTTGCTGCTGCTGGACGAGTCGTGGCCGGGCTTCATGCAGGGGCGCTGGTCGATCAAGACGGTGACGGCCAGCGGTAACCGCACCGGCGGCTACCGGTGCACGATCCAGGCCAGTGGTTTGTCGGTGTAGACATTTTTTCAGAGTAGATCCCATGCAGATTACCCTTACCCAGCTAATTGATGTGATGCCTGGGGCCCGCCTTCGAGCGGGCATTTTTTTGTCCCCGTTAAATGCAGCCTTCGTTCGGTATGAGGTCAACAGTGCCAGGCGCATCGCCGCCTTCCTCGCTCAAGTCGGCCACGAATCCGCCGAACTGCGCTACGTACGCGAACTGGGCAGCGATCAATACCTTGGCAAGTACGACACCGGCACCCTGGCCGCCCGCTTGGGCAACACCCCCGAGGCGGATGGCGATGGCCAGAAATACCGGGGCAGGGGGCTGATCCAGGTCACGGGACGGCGCAACTACCTGGCATGCAGCCAGGCACTGTTTGGCGATGAGCGCCTGTTGCAACAACCGCAGTTGCTGGAACAACCGCAGTGGGCGTGTGAGTCCGCCGCCTGGTTCTGGCACAGCAACGGCCTCAACGAGCTGGCGGATAAAGATCAATTCACCACCATTACCCGACGTATCAACGGCGGCGTTAACGGCCTGCAGGCGCGTGAGCAATTGTGGGCACGGGCGAAGGCGGTGCTATGCGTTGGCTAGGCACATTGCGTTGGGTCGGCGTTTGCCTGCTGCTTGCACTGGTGTGGCAAGTACAGGCCTGGCGCTATGGCGCGCAACTGGAGCGTCAGGCGGCCGGGCAGGCGCTGGCGCTCAGCCAGCAACACCAGGCCGCGCTCGAACAGCAACAGGCAGCACAGCAAAAGCGCCTGGCCCTGGAGCGACAACTCACTACCCGCGATCAACAACACATTCAGGAGTTGAGCGATGCCCAGCGTCACCAAGCTGCTCTGCGCGACCGCCTGGCCACTGCTGATGTGCGGTTGTCAGTCCTTCTCGACGCCACCGATACCGCCGGCTGCACGCCAGTGCCAGCCGCCGCCACCCCCGGCGGCGTGGTTCATGCAACCCCACGCGCCGGACTTGACCCGGCGCATGCTCAACGAATTATCCGCATCACCGACGACGGCGATAACGCCCTGATCGCCTTGCGTGCCTGTCAGGCGTATGTGCGGGCCGTCGCGCGTTAGCCTTTTGATGCATTCTGCAACTTGCATGACCGATGGGCTGCTGTAGGGTAGGCAAACCCCCGCCCATTCCTGGAGACGACCGTGAAGGAAATCACTCAACTGGCTGCTGAACTGGGGCGCCGTTTGCAGGTGCTCAATGCCCATGTCACCACCGCCGAGTCCTGCACCGGCGGTGGTATTGCCGAAGCCATTACGCGGATACCGGGCAGTTCGGCGTGGTTCGAGGCGGGCTATGTCACCTATTCCAACCGGCAGAAGACCCGGCAATTGAACGTGCCGGAAAAGCTGTTTGCCAACGTTGGCGCCGTCAGCCAGGAAGTGGTGGAGGCGATGGCGCGCGGGGCGCAGGAAAAAAGCCTGGCGCGCTTTGCCGTGGCGGTCAGCGGCGTGGCGGGCCCGGACGGTGGTTCGCCGGACAAACCGGTGGGCACGGTATGGCTGGCGTTCGGCGTGGGCGATGAGGTCACGGCCGAGCGTGCGCACTTTCCCGGCAACCGTGACGAGGTCCGCCGACAAACGGTAAAGGCCGCACTGGAAGGCTTGTTGCGACGAGCTGCAGCAGAAATAGACAATCAGGGGTAGGCGATCTTCGATCTTTGTGGAACAATACTGTCTACTTATACAGGTGTTGGCCGTCAGGCCTTATTGATTACGTGAGGACTTTAATGGACGACAACAAGAAGAAAGCCTTGGCTGCGGCCCTGGGTCAGATCGAACGTCAATTCGGCAAGGGTGCCGTAATGCGTATGGGCGATCACGACCGTCAGGCGATCCCGGCTATTTCCACTGGCTCTCTGGGTCTGGATATCGCGCTCGGCATTGGCGGCCTGCCAAAAGGCCGTATCGTTGAGATCTACGGTCCTGAATCTTCCGGTAAAACCACCCTGACCCTGTCGGTGATTGCCCAGGCTCAGAAAATGGGCGCCACGTGCGCGTTCGTCGACGCCGAGCACGCCCTGGATCCTGAATACGCCGGCAAACTGGGTGTCAACGTTGACGACCTGCTGGTTTCGCAGCCGGACACCGGTGAGCAAGCCCTCGAAATCACCGACATGCTGGTGCGTTCCAACGCCATCGACGTGATCGTGGTCGACTCCGTGGCGGCGCTGGTACCGAAGGCAGAAATCGAAGGCGAAATGGGCGACATGCACGTGGGCCTGCAAGCCCGCCTGATGTCCCAGGCGCTGCGTAAAATCACCGGCAACATCAAGAACGCCAACTGCCTGGTGATCTTCATCAACCAGATCCGTATGAAAATCGGTGTGATGTTCGGTAGCCCGGAAACCACCACCGGTGGTAACGCGCTGAAGTTCTACGCTTCGGTCCGTCTGGATATCCGTCGTACCGGCGCGGTGAAGGAAGGTGACGAGGTTGTCGGTAGCGAAACCCGCGTTAAAGTCGTGAAGAACAAGGTGGCCCCGCCTTTCCGTCAGGCAGAGTTCCAGATTCTTTATGGCAAAGGCATCTACCTGAACGGCGAGATGATCGACTTGGGCGTACTGCACGGTTTTGTCGAGAAGTCCGGTGCCTGGTATGCCTACAACGGCAGCAAAATCGGTCAGGGCAAGGCCAACTCGGCCAAATTCCTGGCGGACAACCCGGATATCGCTGCCACGCTTGAGAAGCAGATTCGCGACAAGCTGCTGACCCCGGCACCAGACGTCAAGGCCGCCGCCAACCGCGAGCCGGTTGACGAGATGGAAGAAGCCGACACTGACATCTGAAACAAACGATGACTGTGGTACTGGATACACTCGTCGCCGTTCGGCGTACTGCGATGGACCTGCTCGCGCGCCGCGAGCATGGTCGAGTCGAACTGACGCGCAAATTGCGTCAGCGCGGCGCAGAGCCTGAAATGATCGAAACGGCCCTCGACCGGTTGACGGAAGAGGGGCTGTTGTCGGAATCCCGATACCTGGAAAGCTTTGTATCCTACCGCGCTCGGTCCGGTTATGGTCCCGCGCGGATTCGCGAAGAATTGAGCCAGCGTGGCCTGCAACGTGCCGATATCGACCTCGCTTTGCGCGAATGCGGTATCAGTTGGCAGTCGCAGTTGGAAGAGACCTGGCGGCGCAAGTTTGCTGGGCATCTGCCGATTGATGCCAGGGAACGTGCGAAGCAAGGTCGTTTCCTGAGCTATCGCGGGTTTTCGATGGACATGATCAGTCGCTTGTTAAGCGGCCGGGACATGGACGACTGAACGCCACATTGATCGCAAAACAAAAGGCCCACTATGAAAATAGTGGGCCTTTTTTTTCGCCTGCAAAAAATCACGCGGGCTGAGGCACTCCTCGCTGTTGCACCTCACCCTGAGGCTGCACCCAATTTTCCGGTAAATTGATGTAGTCCACCAACTCGCGCAATCGCCCCTGGTCTCGGCCATTGAAGTTGAAGACCAGCCGCGTCAAATGACTGAACCTGGGTTCGTCATGCTCCTGGCCTGTGTAGGCAAGCTGCTGGAATTCTCCGCTCAGTCGAAGGCTGGCAAACTCATCCTGCAAATGGGCCAGGGCTTGATCACTGAGCGGATGGTTCATACGCACGACAAATTCACGCTTCAGCCACCGCGTTGAATGGAAATTGGCATAAAACCGGTTGATCTCGTCCACGGCTTCTTCTGCGCTGTAGACCAGGCGTATGAGCTTGAGGTCGGTCGGCAGGATATAGCGGTTAGCCTCCAACTGGCTGCGGATAAAGTCCAGGGCGCCTTGCCAGAACCCGCCGCCTGGGGCATCCAGCAGCACTACCGGTACCAGCGGGCTTTTGCCGGTCTGGATCAGGGTCAGCACTTCCAGGGCTTCGTCCAGGGTGCCAAAACCACCCGGGCACAGAATCAGTGCGTCGGCTTCCTTGACGAAGAACAGTTTGCGGGTAAAGAAAAAGTGGAAGGACAGCAGGTTGTCGGTGCCATCGATGGTTGGGTTGGCATGCTGTTCAAACGGCAGGGTGATGTTGAACCCCAGGCTGTGCTCCAGGCCCGCGCCTTCATGCGCCGCGGCCATGATGCCGCCGCCACCGCCGGTGATGACCATCAGATCGGAACGTGCCAATGCTGCGCCGACCTCTCGAGCCAATGCATACAGGGGACTTTCCAGTGGCGTGCGTGCGGAACCGAACACCGTCACCTTGCGTCGTCCCTTGAATTGTTCGAGCACGCGGAAGGCATGGTCCAGCTCACGGATCGCGCGCAGGGTGATCTTGGCGTTCCAGCGGTCACGGTCGTCCTGCGCCATGCGCAGGACCGTGAGAATCATGTCGCGATAAAGGGGAATGTTCGGGCTGTTTGGCGCGACCAGCTGGAGTTGCGCATCAACCTGCTGGGTGAGGTCGGTACCGTTTTGTTCAAAAAGATCGAGCAGGGGGGTGTTGGATTCATGAGGCATTCGACTTTCTCCTTCTTCACAGGGCCTGGGTCGCCGACGAGCGTCGTCAGGGGCCACGACACTGCATGTGTCGTTGCTTGCCGCAGGAGGGCAGGCCTCTTTTGCCCTGAAAGTATTACAGAACAGCAGGGAAAGACTGCTCTGGCGGGCGCATGGAATGACCTGATCATGGGCTGAAAAACCCTTGGCTGGCAACCGCTTATTGGTGATTGATCACGGCGTTCAGGTGCAGGCGGGCGCTGGAGCGGGGGAGTGGCGCGTCACCGGGCAGCAACGCGCGAGGTGCAAGGCAGGGTTACTTTTTCTTCTTGGACGGAGCCGGGCAGTCGGCTTCGGCGAACTTGACCGATGCGACAGGACGGTTGGTCTTGTTCTCGGTGATTTCGTAGCGCATGACCGCGCCCTTCGCCATCAGCTCGCGGTAGCCTGGGTTGGTGCAGACACTGCGACCCAATTGGAAATACACGGCCTTGGGGTTGGCACGCATCTGTTCGGCGCGGTCTGGCTGCACGCTGAGATGATCGATCAGTTGCATACCTTCAACGGTATAGGCCACTTCCAGGGTTTTCTCATCGATTTCCCGGGGCAGGTCCTTGTTGCTTTCGGTCGCGACGCTTTGCAGCTTGCGGTTCATTTGAGCCTCCAGCAGCGAGGCCGCGTGGGCGCCCATGGGCAAGGCCAGCGCAATAGCGACGGATGGGGCAACGAGGCGCAGCATGGAACGCAGCATCAAACTCTCCTGATTCGGTTACTGGTGCATAGACCAGCCACTGCGCTGTGCGTTCAGTGGCGCGCAATTATAGGTGAGCGCCGGCCACTACAGCCAGGCGTATCGCTGGTAAACTGCGCCCACTTCAATTGCTTTCGAGTTATCCCGTGTCGATTGACCCGTCTCTGTGGCGCATCCAATGAGCCACGCTGTCTCCCGCTTGCGCACCCAGCGCCTGGCCCGAGCCGTCAGGCCTTTCCTGAATCGGGGATCGCGTGCCGAGCGGTGCACTGGCTGCCGAGTGATTCCCGAGTACTGCCTGTGCGCGTGGCGACCAACGGTTGAAGCCAAATCGGCGATGTGCCTGTTGATGCACGACGTCGAACCGATGAAGCCCAGCAACACCGGCTGGCTGATCGCCGATGTTATCGACGACACCACCGCGTTCGCCTGGTCGCGCACCGAGGTCGACCCGGATCTGCTTACCTTGCTCGCCGATCCGCAGTGGCAGCCGTACATCGTGTTTCCCGGCGAATTCGTGACGCCTGAACGGGTGGTCAGCGTGGTGGATGCACAGGAGGGCAAGCGCCCGCTGTTCATCCTGCTGGACGGCACGTGGAGCGAGGCCCGCAAGATGTTTCGCAAGAGCCCGTACCTGGAGCATTTGCCTGTGCTTAGCCTGGCGCCGGAGCAGTTGTCACGTTACAAGTTGCGCCGTTCCAAACGTGATGATCATTTCTGCACCGCCGAGGTGGCCGCGCTGTGCCTGGAGTTGGCCGATGATCAGGTGGCCAGCGAAGTCCTGGACGCCTACCTCGATGTCTTCAGCACGCACTATCTGGCCGCCAAGTTTCAGTTGCCCCTGGATGAGACGGACATTGTCCACACACGTTTGGCGCCCTATATCCCGGCGCCATGACCCGTCGACGCTTGCATGATGGCACCTTAATCACGCAACCCGCTAAAATCCCCATGGGCGTAGTGCTTGACCCCCCAGGCTGCGCTGGGCATGCTGGGCGCCGATTGGGGCGCTACCTTGGTTTTTCGGCGTTGTTTTGCGTGTTTTTGACGTTGAGCGTGCCCCGTGGCGATGGCTGCCTGGCCGTTGCCTTGTGTACTGGCGAACCCTGAACCCATCAGGGCTCCCGTAAAAAACAGGATCATTTAATCAATGGCCACATACGAAATCCTGATAGCCGATGACCACCCGCTGTTTCGCAGTGCGCTGCATCAGGCCGTAACGCTGGGCCTTGGCCCGGATGTGCGACTGGTCGAAGTCGCCAGCATTGCCGAGTTGGAAGCCCGCTTGACCGAAAAATCCGACTGGGACCTGGTGCTGCTCGACCTGAACATGCCCGGTGCCTATGGTTTTTCGGGGCTGGTGTTGCTGCGCGGGCAATATCCGCAGATCCCCGTGGTGATGGTCTCGGCTCAGGAAGAGGCCGACGTGGTGGTGCGTTCCAAGGAATTCGGCGCCAGCGGCTTCATTCCCAAGTCCAGCGCGATGGAAGATATCCAGAAGGCTGTGCGCACGGTATTGGACGGCGATGTGTCCTGGCCGCCGCAAGCATTTGAAGAAATCAACGTGTCCGACGAAGCCAAGGCAGCCCGTGATGGCCTGGCCAGCTTGACGCCTCAGCAGTTCCGCGTGTTGACCATGGTCTGTGAAGGCCTGTTGAACAAGCAGATTGCCTACGAGCTGAGCGTGTCGGAAGCGACGATCAAGGCCCATGTCACCGCGATTTTCCGCAAGTTGGGCGTACGTACGCGGACCCAGGCAGCGTTACTCCTGCAACAACTTGAGTCAATTTCGCAGCATTAGGCTGTCACCGATTCACGCTTTTTTGACTTTGCGTGCTCTAGTTTCCCCACTCCTTTTGGTTCAGTTGCCTACATCTATGTCGCCTTTCAAGGGTCAAACCGGTATCAAACGTATCTTCAACGCAGGGGGCTATTCCCTGGATGGCCTGCGCGCGGCCTTCACCGGCGAGGCGGCGTTCCGTCAGTTGGTGCTGCTGAACGTCATCCTGATTCCGTTGAGTTTTTTCCTGCAGGTCAGCCGCGTCGAACGCGCATTGCTGATTGCCGTGTGCCTGCTGGCCCTGATCGTAGAATTGCTCAATTCAGCCGTGGAGGCGGCCATCGACCGTATTTCCCTGGACCGCCACCCCTTGTCGAAAAACGCCAAGGACATGGGCAGCGCCGCGCAATTCGTGGCCTTGACCATGATCACGCTGGTGTGGGCGGTAATTCTGATCTAACGGTCAGGCGATGCTCGGCAGCACGATCTCGTCACTGCGCTGAACCCCGGCGGTAAACGCGCGGCACAGCTCCAGGAACTCGCGCATCGCCGACGTCTGGTACTTCTGTTTATGCCAGATGAAGTAGAACTGCCGGGCCAGGTCCAGGTCCGGGGTCTCTACCGGCACCAGGCTGCCACGACGAAACGCATCGCGCAGTGCCAGTCGCGAAATGCAACCAATCCCCAGACCTGATTCCACTGCCCGTTTGATCGCCTCGGTGTGTTCCAGCTCCAGGCGGATATTCAATGCGCTGCGGTGATGGCGCATGGCCTGATCAAACGTCAGGCGCGTGCCCGAGCCTTGTTCGCGCAGGATCCACGCTTCATGGGTCAGCTCATCCATGCTTGCCACGCCACGTTTGGCCAAATGATGCTGGGGCGCGCAAAACACCACCAGCTCATCCTCCACCCAGGTTTGCACCTCGATGTCCGGGTGGCTGCAGTCGCCTTCGATTAGACCCAGGTCAATTTCGTAATGCGCCACCTGATGCACGATATGGGCAGTGTTTTGCACATGCAGCTTCACCTGGCTCTCTGGATGCTGCTGCATGAAGCTGCCGATCAACAGGGTCGCCAGGTAATTGCCGATCGTCAAGGTGGCGCCCACCGCCAGTGAGCCGAAGCCGGACTTGCCATTGAGCAGGTCCTCGATCTCCTTGGCCTGGTCCAGCAGCGCCACCGCCTGCGGCAACAGTTGATGACCGAGGGCGTTGAGGCTCAGGCGTTTACCGGCGCGGTCGAATAATTGGCAGCTGGATTGGCGCTCCAGCTCGGTTATCGATGTGCTGGCGGCGGATTGAGATAAGGCCAGCAGGCCAGCAGCGCGGGAGACGCTTTCCTGCTGGGCGACGGCGACGAAGACTTGCAGTTGACGGAGAGTAAATCGCATATCGATATAACCGATAACCCTTATCTTAATAATCCAGTTAACAGATATTGTCGCCGCCATTAGAATGCTGTGCAATTGCGCACTTCACATTTGGCGCAGACCCATTTCCAGGAGTTCCCCGTACATGAGCAACATGAACCACGAACGTGTCCTCAGTGTTCATCACTGGAACGACACTCTGTTCAGCTTCAAGTGCACCCGTGATCCGGGTCTGCGCTTCGAGAACGGTCAGTTCGTGATGATCGGCCTGCAACAGCCCAACGGCCGCCCGCTCATGCGCGCTTACTCCATTGCCAGCCCGAACTGGGAAGAGCATCTGGAGTTCTTCAGCATCAAGGTGCCGGATGGCCCGCTGACGTCCCAGTTGCAGCACTTGAAGGAAGGCGACGAGATCATCATCAGCAAAAAACCGACAGGCACCCTGGTGCTTGACGATTTGAAGCCGGGTAAGCACCTGTACCTGCTCAGCACCGGTACGGGGCTCGCGCCATTCATGAGCGTGATCCAGGACCCGGAGACCTACGAGCGCTTCGAAAAAGTCATCCTGTGCCACGGCGTGCGTTACGTCAACGAAGTCGCTTACCGCGAATTCATCACCGAGCACCTGCCGCAGAACGAATTCTTCGGTGAGGCCTTGCGTGAAAAGTTGATCTACTACCCGACCGTGACCCGCGAGCCGTTCGAAAACGAAGGTCGCCTGACCGACCTGATGCGCAGCGGCAAGCTGTTCAGCGACATCGGCCTGCCACCGATCAACCCCGAGGACGACCGCGCCATGCTGTGCGGCAGCCCAAGCATGTTGGACGAGACCAGCGAAGTGTTGAACAGCTTCGGCCTGAAGGTTTCGCCACGTATGCGTGAGCCGGGTGACTACCTGATTGAGCGTGCGTTCGTCGAAAAATAAACGCGATCAAAAAATGTGGGAGGGGGCTTGCTCCCGATAGCAGTGTGTCAGTCAACTCATCTGTGACTGATCCATCGCAATCGGGGGCAAGCCCCCTCCCACATTTAGTTTCCGGTCCAGTCAGTTAGCTGGCAGTACTTCCAGCACACAAATCATTCCCGGTTCGGGATAGTGCCAACGCACATCCACATCCCAGAACTGCGCGCCATATTCGCGCTCGGGCCCAGGCGTCTGGTAGGCCGGTCGCGGATCCTGTGCCAGGCACTGATCAATCAGCTCCACCAACGGTTCACCCAGACGCTGGGCATGGCCCTGCGCCTGTTGCAGCGCGGTCTTGAGCCACTGCACGCCAATCAGGGGCGGCGCGCCACTGGCGATGCTGTTGGTGGCCGTGTCGATGATATCGGCGTACGGCACATACGGCTTGATATCCAGCACCGGCGTGCCATCGAGCAGGTCAATCCCGGAAATCCACAACCGCCCCGGTTCCACCTTGTCCAGTTTCACCACTGACTGACCAATGCCGTTAGGCCGATGGGTGGCGCGGGTCGCAAACACGCCCATGGACGTATTGCCACCCAGGCGCGGCGGTCGCACTTTCAGGCGTGGCTTGTCCTCCAGGGCCTGATGAAACAGAAACAGCAGCCACACATGGCTGACCTGCTCCAGTCCCTGCACCGCCTCGCCGCCGTCGAACGGCGCCACCAGTTCCAGCACACCGCGGGCGGCCGGCGCCAGTTGCGGCTGGCGCGGGATGGCGAACTTCTCCTTGAAGCAGGAGCGTACGAAGCCGACGGGCGAGACCTGATAGGCCATTACTGGAGCCTCAAGTGGCAAGCCGCAAGCCACAAGCTCTTATCTTGCGGCTTGAGGCTTATGGCTGTTGTTAGGCTCTGACGCGCAGCGTCAGACCCTTGAGGAAGTTGCGCAACAACTGATCGCCACAGGTGCGGTAGTTGGTGTGACCGAACTTGCGGAACAGCGCGCTCAGCTCGGGCTTGGACACCGGGAACTCGGCGGCCTTGAGGATGGCGTGCATGTCGTCTTCCTTCAGTTCGAAGGCCACGCGCAGTTTTTTCAGGATAATGTTGTTGGTCACCGGGGTTTCGATCGGCTGCGGTGGACGGCTTTCATCCTTGCCGCGCTTGAAAATCACCAAGCCGTCGAGGAAATGCGCCATCACCTCATCCGGGCAGAACACAAAGCCTTCTTCCTCATCTTTCTTGAGGTAGGTGAGCAGGTCTTCCTTGGTCACGTCCATGCCGCCGAGCTTGATGATCTCGACCATCTTGTTATCGCTGATGTCGAGCATGTAGCGCACGCTGCGCAGTACGTCGTTGTGAATCATGGTGGGCAATCCTGGTTTTCAACGGGGTAGACACCGCCCAATCAGGCAGTGTCGGGAAAAAGGCAACGGCTTAGAATTTCTCTTTGCCGGACAGGTAACGCCATTGGCCCACCGGCACTTTGCCAATGGACACGCCACCAATGCGGATGCGGCGGATGGCGACGACTTTCAAGCCAACGGCTTCGCAGAACAGCGCGATAACGCCTGGCTGCGGGTTTTTCAGCGCGAAACGCAGGCGGTTTTCGTTCTGCCAGCTGGCTTTCACGGCCGGCAGCTCCTTGCCTTTGTAGGTCAGGCCGTGGTTCAGGCGGTTGAGGCCGTGGGCGACCATGTCGCCTTCGACTTCCACCACGTATTCCTGCTCGATCTTGGCTGCATCCGCGGTCAATTTGCGCAGGATCTTCCAGTCCTGGGTGAACACCAGCAGGCCGCTGGCCTTGGCTTGCAGGTCGGCGCTGGCGGTCAGGCGCAGGAAGTGGCCTTTTAGCGGGCGCTTGCTGAAGCGGTGTTCTTCCGACAAGGTTTCGGCGCTGATCGACGCCATGGCCGTCTCGGCATCCATGCCCGCCGGCGCGTGCAACAGGATGGTCACCGGCTCTGGCACGGTGGCCTTGGCTTCGGGGTCCAGCTCGACCTTCTGGGTGGTGACCTTGAACTGCGGTTCGTCGATCACTTCACCGTCCACCGAGACCCAGCCGCCTTCGATAAACAGCTCAGCCTCCCGACGGGAGCAACCGACCAGTTCGATAAGGCGTTTGGAGAGGCGTATGGGGTCAGTCATGACATGGGCCGTAACAAAAGGGGGCGGCTATTGTACCTGCCTGGCGCCGGTTAATCCCGGTCCCATTTCAGCCACTGCGTATTTGCTGCTGGCGCAGGCGCATATGCAGTAACGGATAGGGCTGGCCCAGGCCATCGTGCTCTGTGCGTCCGATCACCTCAAAGCCTTGCTTGAGGTAAAAACCCAGCGCCTGCGGATTCTGCTCATTCACATCCAGCTCATCGGCATTCATGCAATCGATGGCATAGCGCAGCAACTGCCGGCCCAGGCCCTGGCCACGGTGCAGGGGGTCGATAAACAGCATTTCCACCTTACCTGCCGCTACGCCGGCAAACCCGGTAATGCGCTGGGTCGAATCCTTGGTACACACGAGCATTACTGCATCCAGATAGCGAGTCAGCACCAGGTCTCTGAGCAACACGATGTAACTCTCCGGCAAAAAGTCATGAGTGGCGCGCACCGAGGCCTCCCAGATTCTCGCCAGCTCGGGGTAATCGCTATTGTTGGGGGTGTGGATAACCGAATGCTCACGCATGCCCGCTGTCTCTTGTCGAAATAGGTGTTGATGGGCAAAACGATAGACCTAAAAAAGCCCCGCATCTTGTCCGGAAGCAGGGCTTTTTCAATTCTTTACAGCTTTAGTCGCGCTTTTGCGCCCACAGGTCGTACTCGTCGGCATCGGTCACGGTGCACCAGACCTTGTCACCCGGCTTCAAACCGCTGGCATCGTCGATAAACACGTTACCGTCGATTTCCGGTGCATCGAAGAAGCAGCGGCCAACCGCGCCTTGCTCGTCGACTTCGTCGATCAGCACTTCGATTTCCTTGCCGATGCGCAGTTGCAGGCGCGCCGAGCTGATAGCCTGCTGGTGCGCCATGAAACGCTCCCAACGGTCCTGCTTGACGTCATCCGGCACCACGGCCAGGTCCAGCAGGTTGGCCGGAGCGCCTTCGACCGGCGAGTACTGGAAGCAGCCGACGCGGTCCAGCTGGGCTTCGGTCAGCCAGTCCAGCAGGTACTGGAAGTCTTCTTCGGTTTCGCCGGGGAAGCCCACAATGAAGGTCGAACGAATAATCAGATCGGGGCAGATTTCGCGCCAGTTCTTGATGCGCGCCAGGGTCTTGTCTTCGAAGGCCGGGCGCTTCATGGCCTTGAGCACTTTGGGGCTGGCATGCTGGAACGGGATGTCCAGGTACGGCAGGATCTTGCCGGCGGCCATCAATGGAATCAGCTCGTCCACGTGCGGATACGGGTAAACATAGTGCAGGCGCACCCACACGCCCAGGCTGCTGAGCGCTTCGCAGAGTTCGGTCATGCGGGTTTTCACCGGCGCGCCGTTCCAGAAGCCGGTGCGGTATTTCACGTCGACGCCGTAGGCGCTGGTGTCCTGGGAGATCACCAGCAGCTCTTTCACGCCGGATTTGACCAGGCGCTGGGCCTCGTCCAGCACATCGCCCACCGGGCGGCTGACCAGCTTGCCGCGCATCGACGGGATGATGCAGAAGCTGCAGCTGTGATTGCAGCCTTCGGAAATCTTCAGGTAAGCGTAGTGGCGCGGCGTCAGCTTGATGCCTTGCGGCGGCACCAGGTCAATCAGCGGGTTGTGGTCCTGGCGCGGTGGCACCACGTCGTGCACGGCGTTGACCACCTGCTCGTACTGCTGCGGGCCGGTCACGGCGAGCACGCTTGGGTGGACGTTGCGGATATTGCCTTCTTCCACGCCCATGCAGCCGGTCACGATGACCTTGCCGTTTTCCTTGATGGCTTCGCCGATCACTTCCAGGGACTCTGCCTTGGCCGAGTCGATGAAACCACAGGTGTTGACCACCACCACGTCCGCGTCCTGGTAAGTGGACACGACGTCATAACCTTCCATGCGCAGTTGCGTGAGAATGCGCTCGGAGTCGACCAGAGCCTTCGGGCACCCTAGCGATACAAACCCTACACGTGGATTATTACTCATATACTCACAGCCTGCAGGGTTAGCCCTGGTCGAATTTCGTGGCGCGCGATTCTAAGCGTTGATCAAATAATGCGCAAAAACAATTGTCGCTAACGAGTATTGTTCGCATAAGGAGGTTGGGGTGTTTACTATTGAAGGGCTGGATAAGCTGGAGGGGGTCTCTGGACGTGATAAAAGCGCTGGTGTCTCATTTTGAACAATACGGGCCAAGTTTACAGCTATTTACGGTTCTCTGATCCACGCCAAGCAATAGGAAGTAGTGCGGATCGTCAGCTTGCATACGCCGCATCCTGGGCCGCACAGCGAGGTATGGCTCTGGATGCAACGTTGACATTGAAAGACGAGGGGCTCTCCGCCTATCACCAGCGTCATGTCAAACAAGGGGCGCTAGGGGTTTTTCTTCGTGCGATCGAGGACGGCCGCATCGCCAGCGGGTCAGTCCTGGTAGTTGAAGGTTTGGACCGCTTAAGTCGGGCGGAGCCTATACAGGCCCAGGCTCAGTTAGCGCAGATCATCAATGCAGGTATTACAGTCGTAACCGCCAGCGATGGTCGTGAATACAACAGGGCAAGTTTGAAGGCCCAGCCTATGGACTTGGTGTATTCGCTCTTGGTGATGATAAGGGCGCATGAAGAGTCCGATACAAAGAGCAAGCGTGTAAAAGCCGCAATCCGTCGTCAGTGCGAAGGCTGGGTGTCTGGCTCATTCCGAGGGTTGATTCGCAACGGGAAAGATCCCCAGTGGGTGCGCCTGGCCAATGACGGGTGGGAATTAATCCCGGAGCGTGTCGCTGCAGTAAAACGAGCGCTTGAACTTTACCGGCAGGGGCTTGGCGCTGGTCGCGCTGCGACCGTCATGCATGAAGAGGGTTATCAGTTAACCGCAGGAGGAATTTCCGGGCTGCAGATATACCGCACGATCAAATTGCCTGCACTACGCGGCGTGAAACGCCTAAGTCTTGAGGGTGAGGACTACGAGCTGGAGGAGTATTACCCACGGATTCTATCCGACGAGGAGTGGAGTGATTTGCAGCACCTGGCCGGCCAAAGGTTGCGACGCAGAGGGGCTGGCGAGATACCGGGCATCATCACCGGTGTCGGATTAGCGTACTGCGGTTACTGCGGCACCGCACTAGTTGCGCAAAACATCATGAAACGTCGGCGTTCTGATGGGAGCATCGCAGATGGCAATCGCCGTCTGCAGTGTACTTCTTACAGCAAGAACGGCGGTTGTTCCGCCGGTGGCAGTTGCAGTGTCGTACCTATTGAGCGTGCTTTGTTGAGCTTCTGTTCTGACCAGCTCAATTTACAGCGTCTCTTGCAAGTGGGTGACGACGGTAAAGGTGTCCGTCAGAAGTTGCTTGTATCCCGCGCCACATTGGAAAAGATCACTACACAGTTAGGGAAAATAACGGACGCCTTGCTGGCGGACGAAAGTGGTGCGTCCCCAATTTCGTTCATTCGTAAGGCCAGAGAGCTGGAAGGGCAGCAGGGTGTTGCAGAGCAAGACGTAAAGCGACTTGAGTTTGAGTTAGCTGCAATGTCTTGCGTAGCCCAGCCAGCGCAAGCCGATCGGTGGGAGGAGCTGGCAGCACAAGTATTTGCCGACGACTACGAAGCGCGGGAGAAGGTCCGGCAACTGATCATGGATACATTTGAGCGGATAGTGGTTTACATGAGAGGAATGAGTGCTCAGGACCGCAAGGGGCAAGCAATCGACGTACAGTTGCTCTCGCGTACTGGTCAGCACCGTTTGATTCAAATCAATCGTCGCACGGGCGAGTGGGTAGCGAGTGAGGATTGGGGATAATCTTGTAGGGCAGCAAGTGGCTACCATATACTGTTTATATATACAGTAGTGGCAAGGAGCATTTATGTTGCATAGCGCCTGCATCCCGCAGAAGCCCCGTTCACCCTATGAGCTACTCAGCCATCGCATTTACCGCCAGGTGAACAGCCCAGCAGCTCAATGTCGACGTAGGACAGTGATCACGCGGCAGTCAGGAGAGTTGGAAGCCGATTGGGACTGTCTGCTGGAGCAGTTGGGCATAGAGGACAGCGTGCGTGTGATCCCGTTAGAGGACGGGGTCGTTCAGTTGAGTTGGACCAACCAGCATCCTAGCTGATCAAGAATTTACCAGAGGTTAATTTAATATACCGGCGGTGTTGATTTTTTTGGTTACCTGCGGTTAATCTATGTCCGATGTCATTCCAGCGCATGACGCTGTTCTATTTGTATCGGAGGTTCACCGCATGCATGCCCTGTATTTACCATCCGCTTCCCGGCAGAGGCTTTCCCACCAGGTCACCCAAAGCGGCGTGTTCCTTCATCACCTCTACGATGACAACGGCGTGAGCTGTGCGATGGCTACTGTAGCTATTGAGCAGTGCGAGCGCGCCGTATCGATGCGCGTTGAACTGGGCGACAGTATTAACAGCATTACACTTGCCAAGCATAAGGACACAGGAGACCGGGCTCTTAGGTTTCTTGAGGATCTGCTGAGTGGCGTGACCATCAGTGCGGTATCTGAAACTGATGGACACCTGCCGGTGAGCGATCTGGAGTTGACTCTAAGGGAGGCGCTGCGGCTACAGCAAGGTAACTATGAGTTACCTGTCGAGGGCATTGAAAGCTTGTGGCTAATGCTTCGACCAAGTGTCAGTAAATCAGCATGTACGGTTTTCCATTTTGAGTTAGATAGTGTTGGCATCACCTTGCCGCTTCGGCTTCCAAATGACCGACTTCAAGCCTACGAGCTTCTGTCTGCTTGTATTCAGGAGTTTGTTGCTACTTACCGTAGAAGGGGTTGAAGAATGCTCAAGGATAACGAAGGTATGACCATTGCTATTTCAGCGCTGGACAAGCGTTTGCTTGAAAAAGGAGTTGCTGGTTGGAGAGGCGCCAACGCCAATATCGATACAGCCATCTTGTCTGCAAACTGGGGCGCAATTGAACGCGCTCAACATGATCGGTTTCTGCACGCAAACATGATCGCGCTTATTATTCATAAATACAGTAACAATACGCCAGAGCAAGGGGCACACCCATGATTGGTATTCCAACAACTGGCACCCTGGAAAATGGCTGCATCAGTGCAAATGTCACCAGTGGTTATCAACTCACCACCGCCGATGGCCGTCCAGCCCGACTTGCGATCATTGATGATCAGGGAAATATTGTTGAGTCTGGCGACACTGTAGCTCGTGAAGCATGGAACGTTTGTATTACAGTGATTAAAAACTTCAAAATAGGACAGGGACATATAGTCGTTCACAGATCGCCACCAGGTCTAGATTTGAGTAAACCTAAAAGCTTCTCTGCTGGCAATGCGTCTGTGAAGTTATCTACTGCAAAAACCTTGTCATGAAAACAATAATCTATAAGACTCGTAATGTGGGTGCTAGCTCATTCATAGCGTCGGCAAATTCGGTGCTGAAGCTGCATCATTTGCTTTGTTATGTTCCTATAATCCCTCATGTCCCTGGGCGGGAGGGTGATCTCGCCATGCTGATAGGCCAAGTCGCCCTTGTTGAGTATTTGAAAAGACCTGCTGGCGAGGTGCAGGTAGCGCGTTACATCAATGTCGTCCACCAACGAACGACGGATGTTGTCGACTTGACGGCCGCAGTATTCACGGCGAGGGTCTGGAAGGAAGAGCGTTGTTTGCTCCGGAATAGGACGGGGTGTCAGGTCGACAATATTCCCTTGCACATCCTGCCAGACAGCGTGGAACTCGGCTTCAATGTAAACGTCTGCGACGTCCCAGATAGCCCAGCCTATCAGTTGTTTTCCGCCATGCGCGACGACGTGCTCTGGAACAATATTGAAGCATTCTTGCATTGGCTTTCCGAACACAGGCTTGTGCGCAATCAAGATGGGAGCTTGCTTCTCAGCCACATGGTTACAAAAGTCGATCACGTGAGCTAAATCAGGGTTTGCTGGCACAGGTCTGAGCATTTTTCACCTTCTTTTTTTCTACATGCCAGTAATTTTGGCGTCGATTGCTCGGCCAATTATTTCCCAGGCACCGTCCAGACAGATCGTCTGATAATCGGGGTTGAGCGGAACCAAGTAGCCGATTCCAGCATCCTGATCGTACTTCTTGAAAGTGGTTTCGCCCGTTGAGTTGTTGCGGGCGATATAGAACTTTCCGTTGATCAGGTCAAACCCTTCAGGTTGTATCAGTATCGGGGTGCCTTCAGGAAAAGTTGGCGGATTGTCCGAAGTCATTGATTTTCCCTTGACCCTGAGCCAATAGCCGCGTGGTCCAGCATTTTCAGTAGACGACAACCACTCGTCGGCGATGCCCGAGGGATAACAAACAGATGACTCGACGGCAGCCCCAGCAGCTACCCAAGTTATCAAAGGGTATTCCCTTGCCTCTCTATAGGGCTGGAGCATTGGGCGAACGTTTGCATGGTCTGCGGTAGCTGTCATTGCCGCTATCTCAGAGGCAAGCCGTGGACTGAAGCTATCTACCGGCTCATCTATCAGCCGTGCGAGAGCGGAAGCGAACTTGGCATTTAGTGCATTCGTTCCATTCAGATAGTGAGCCACTGCGGCTGGAGTAATACCGACCTCATCGGCAATTTTCCTCTGATTTAGCTTGAGAGCATTTTTCTTAGAGAGGAAAAGCTTCTGAGCAGCTTCGCATTCAGCAAACAGTTCGGGAGGGAGAGGCTTCTTTTTGGTCATGGGGAGACTATAAACCGTTGGTTAACATAATTAATTTACCTGCGGTATTGTTATGATGGTTACCTGCGGTTAATATTGTTGGGTCTAGCCAGAGATCCTTGTTATGAATCAGATCCAATTGACTGAATTGGTTGCGAAAATTGGTCAGGCTGCAGCCGCCGAGGCATTCGGCATCAGCCCCGCAGCAGTTCATAAAGCGATCAGATCTGGTCGCCAAATCATCGTATCCATAAAGGCCGATGGGACTTACTTGGCGCATGAGTTACGTCCGTTTCCCACCCACAAAGCGCTGAGGTCTGCCTCCTTGGAGAGGGCCGGGGGCGGAGTAGTGGAGCGCGGGGTGAAGGCTATGGGCTGCAGAACAAAGTGACTACGTCCAGTTCCAGACAATTGTCCATTTCCCGAGACCAGGTACTGGTAGCCCACGCTGCCGAAATGATCGCCCGCACTGGATTCAGTCAAGACGATTTTGCCCAGGTGTTAAGTGCGAACCTGCATCGACAGATTCCCGGCAAGGCTGTCAGCAAAGACGTGCCTGACTTCGCGGTCCTTGTCCTTGGAAACGACACCACGTCTTTTCTGAGAGCTTCCGGTGCCTGGCTGCGCCGCGTAGGCCGCTGGCTCAGTGGCGAGGTAGATCTACCGAGTTGGGTCGAGGAGTCATGGGTAGAAGCGCTGGAAGGCGAATTCAGAGACTGCTGTGTCAATGAGTTGGCCAGCCGTCACGGCCTAACTGGTGCGCGTGAGCTGGACGGCCAAGGTAGTCCGCTTGGAGTGTTCGGCCAACTGGTCTCCCGGTTAGGCAATACCGTTGCTTTGGGCAGCGAGATCCTGGCTGATGGCCGTATCGATCGTGAAGACCTGGACAAGCTGCCAGAGTTTGTTGACCGGCTGCGTTCGGCTGAGGCTCGGTGCAGCGAACTGCGCTCACGGGCAGAGGCTGTGCTGCTTGAACAGGCCGAAAAACCTCACTTGTCCCGGGTGAACTAGTTTCTGTGACTACCCTGGACAAGGACATCCAATCGCGTGCGGCCAACAGCCGTAAGGGCGGCACCAGTAAGGGCCGGCCGGCGACTGTTCATAAAGACAAAAAAAGTCCACATGCCGCGCTGCACGCGCCAATTCGGGCACCTCGGTATTCAGCTCCACGTCGCTTGACGGGACAGCAGCTGAAAAACCCATTGCTACGGATGGCCTTCTCACGGCTCCGGCAGATCGGAGATCTACGCGGTAAATACTTGCGGGACCTGGACACCATCCATGGCGGTCGTCGCACGCGCTCCGAAAAGTTTGAAGCCTTGGCCAAGGCTTCCGAGCAGATGCTTTTGCGGTTGGACTTGGCTACCGGTGTATTGGGGTGGCTCGACGTCGAGCGCGGGCAGTACTTCCTCAATACGCAATGCGGCATCGCGGAAGATTGCGATATGTCCCCAGCGTCTCTCAACCGGCTGATGCACAGTCTGGACCTAGCTGGGTACGTTTACCGGCGGATCGAAAAAGTTCGGCTGGACGAAAAGGACGAGGCTGGGCTTAACCTGGTGAGGACTCGTGTCCTGGTCCGGTTCACCGAAAAATTCTTCGCGGATCTTGGTGTGCGCTACCTTTGGTTTCGGGCCAAAAAGGCTGCGATCAAACGCCGGGACAAGGAGCTACGTGAAGTCTGCGGCCTTCGTGCGGCACGCCAAGAGAAAGCATCACTGGAGGCGTTCCGGCGACAGCAATCCCGCAACAACTGGGAGAGAAGTGAGGCGCGCAAGGCGGCTCATGCACATGGCCAACACGAAACGCTGAATCCTACTACCACCGGATCACCTGCTGGGTTAAAACCTCCCCTGGAGCCTGACAGAGGGCCAGGCGGTGTGGGCGAATCCATGGCGCGCCTACTGCGCAACGTCCAAGTCAAGAAAGACACTCCGACGAAGTAATCGCATCCCCTGCGAGGCCAGGTTACGCCTGGTGGTCGAAAAAACACCCTCCTGCTGTATTTGCCGCACTTGCACGCGTCGTAATGCGGATAAACGCGTACCGTCTCCCCCCATTTTTATCGTCTTTTTCCAACGGCGCCGGCGTGCGCGTGGGTGATCCAGAAGGCCTTTGAATTAAACGGAATTTTATACCCCTCTCAGCATCCCCAAAGGGTATTAAAAAGAGATTTTCGAGGTGTCCGTAGGTTCAGTGTGTTGGATACATGATGATGCCTTCGCCCAAGGGCTCAGTTCGCTACGCTCAGCTTTTTATGAGGAGCGCGGGCTGCGCGCCCGCCCAGCGGCAGGGCAGTGCCCTGCACCCATGCTAGATACCCATCACTCCGTTCTGGCGATCTAGCGCCCACAAAGCGGTAATTGGGCGCGCCGAGGTGAGTTGTAAAATTTACCGGCAGCGATCGCGGGCATATTGGGACGGCGCAGCTTATATTTTTGGGAGCGGTTTTGACGGGCAACCGGCCGCTGCGCGGGTAGCGCCGCGCCACGATTGTGGGATTCAGTCGAGAATGTCGCGGCGGCTTATATGCCTGCGCTGCAGGCATTCCGATGCGATAGCCGCCATTGGTGTTGGGCGGGGCCGCTTGGCGGCACTGTATTGATGAGGATGGGGCGAGGCGAGGAGTAGGGGAGGATGGTCCGGCAGTCAGGCGGGTTGCGAGGCGCCGACTTGGAGAAACAGCTCCTGCTGCTGTTCCGCCGGCAAATTGCGGATACGTTCGAACAAGAGCGTTTCCAGGCGTTGTGTGGGTGGTCGTAGTGAGTGCTTGAAAGTCAGCTCCGATACCCACGTGTGCCCGCACTGAGCATCCAGGCATTGGCAATACAGCTTTACATAGCCCCGGGTAATCTCTTCCCGTGAACTGATTCGGCCCTTGTGATCGCAGGCAGTGCAGTAGATTCGCATGGTTCCCTCCCCAGGGTTTAAGAGCCATCATTATGCCTTTCGGATTGGTGATAATCACTAACTACTGTCTATTTATTCAGTTGTTTGTTTGGGTTTTTCAGGTGTTCTCCAGTTGATTCTCCTGTCGTTGCGAAGGTTTTCGTTGATTTGGTTGAACAGCTGACAAATCGGCCTGATCTCGTTGCTGGTATACACACGATCGATCTTCTCGATATCCCCAAACCCCCCGCTGTTTTCCGGGATGATCCCGGCCAGGGCAGGGTTCATTCGCCAGGCGGCGATCACGTCGTTACGAGTGATGTTCTTCACCTTCTCCAGCTCGTCCTTGGCCTGGAAGTCCCCCACGGGGATGATCTGGATCGCATTTTCCTTGCCGTTGGGGATGTTCACGAACATCGAGCGGAAGTTGCCCACGCCCTTGCTCGCGCTGATCTGCGCGCGCAGGTTCTCTTCGTCTTCCTCGGTCAAGTCCGGGTCGTTGGTGTAGAAGATGTATCCCGCGTGCGCGCCGTTGCTGTAGTAGCGCCGGCGGAACAGGGTCGCGGCTTCGTTGAGCAACAGCGCCTGCAGGCCGCCCAGGTAGTCCGGCACGCCGTAGATGTTCTGTTCCACGTCGTAGTCCAAGACGTGTTCGATTTCGTCCTGCTCGAAGTCCATGAACTTGCTATCGGGCAGCAGCATCCTGAAACCCCCGTCGACCTTCACCCGCATGTTGATGGCGGGCAGGTGCTGCATCTCCAGCACTTCACCGAAGGCGTTGGTATCGCGGTAGAAATACGCCTCTCCGAACACCATGTAGTCCAGGCTGGCCCGCCCCATGGTCTGCGTGCTGCAGCCTTCGGAGGGGATGAATTCACGCAGCAGCAAGTTGCGCTTGAACTTTGGAATGGCGCCGTGGTGCGCGTTGGCGCGGAGCAGCTTGGCCAGGCCCGCCCGCGACACTGGCGGTTTGTAGATCTCGCCGTCGTCGCTGAGAAACACCCCCAGGTACTCGCCGATGTTGCCGGACAGCATCTGTTCGGGTTCCCCGAAGGTGAACGCCCGCATGGGCTGCGGCTGTCGCGCCTGTTGGCTGATTTGGGGCTTTTTGTGTCGTGGCTTGGGCATTGGTTCCGCTCGTGACGTAGCGGCTACGGCGCCGCTTGTTGGTGTTGAGGGGTTCATTGAACAGGGCGTGCATGATCGACCAGGCGATATCGGCATGGCCGGTGGCGTCGGTTCGCGAAGCGCTGTAGGTCACTTGGCCGCTGGTAGTGGTGCCGCGCTTGATGGTCAGGAACGCCTGGGCGATGTCGGTCCAGCCGGCGTCCCATTCGATGCGGCTGCCCTGGATCGTGTCCTGCGCCTTGAGTACCAACAGGTTCTTGGTCTCAAGGCTGTAATGGATCGGCGTGGCTTTAGGGTAGAAGTCTCGCACCAGGTCGAACACGCCATAACCCACGCCGGTGATGTCGATACCGATGTGTTGGACGTTGAAACGCTCGGTCAGCTTTTTGACCTGGGCGGCCTGGTAGTTGAACGAATGCCCCCGCCAGCTGTGCTTTTCCAGGATGCGGAATTTCGCCCCGGGTTCCAGCGGCGGGGCGACCACCACACACGTGGCGTCGTCGCGGGTGCGGCTCGGATCGTAGCCAAGCCACACCGGACTGTTGCCGAAAGGTCGATCCAGCTCCGGGTCGTAGTCCTCCCACAACGACAGGTCGGAATAGCACCGCTCCAGATCCTTGAGACCGAACGCGCTTTGGCTGCTGTCGATGAACTTGCAGTAAAACAGCTGCTGGAATTTGTCTTCGTCGTACTCCAGCTGCAGCTGCTCCAGGTCGAACAGATCGCACCCGCCATCGATCGCGTCCTGGATGGTGATGGTCTTGCGCCATTGACCATCTGGGCACAGCGCGCCCTGCGTGTAGGACGCCTCGGTAGGCCAGGTGCCGCCGGCTTTCTTGCCGCGTTTGCTGTTGCGGAATTCCTCCCCGGACCAGAACGGGTATGCCTGGTGTGACACTGCGCTGGGCGTCGAGAAGTAGGTTTTGCGCCACTTCTTGTGGGTACCCATGGCGCTGGCCACGGTGCTGAGCTTTTCGAAGTCTCGGATCCAGAAGTACTCGTCCACGTACACATGGCCGTGGTAGCCCTGGGCGGTGCTGCTGTTGGTCGACAGGAAGCGCAGCTCGGCGCCGTTGCTGAGCGTGATCGGATTGCCGGTCAGCTCGATATCGAACCACTGTTTGGCAAACTGGATGATGTAGCTGCGGAAGATCTCCGATTGCGAGCGGCTGGCTGACAGGAACACCTGGTTGTCGCCCGTTAGTACCGCGTCCATGAACGCTTCGCCGGCGAAGTAGTAGGTCAGACCGACCTGGCGGCTTTTGAGAATGTTGCGAATCCGGCTCGTCAGCGGGTTTTGCTTGGCTGCGAACAATTCCTGCTGATAGCGGTACATCTTGCTGATGAACTTATCCAGGAAGTCGACTTCGGTCAGCCCGCTGATATCGTTCTTGGCCTTCTTTTCTTTTTTCCTATCACCGCCCTCGCCACGGTTGGAGCGTTCGCCACGCGGCCGCCTGCGCGGTTCCTGAGGCTCGCCCATGTCGTCGCCGTTCGATGCTGCCACCGGTGCGGGCTTGGCCGCTTGTTTCAGCAGTCGTTCGCGAACGATGGTCAGTCGGTCCAGTTCGTTGAGGTCGTCTTTGGACAGGCTGCCAACCTTGTCCAGGAGGAGGGTGATCCGCCGGCCGACGGCAGTCAGCGGCTCTTCGTCCGACAGCATGTCCTCCCAACCGCCCTGGCGGATCCAGTAGTAGACGATCCGGATGTTGGGCAGGTTGAGCTGCGCCTGAATTTCCTTTGCCTTACAGCGGCGCAGAAACAGGCGTTTGGCGGCTTCTTTAACTTCGGTCGAGTAGTACATGGGCCGCAGTCTATGCGGCGAAAACGCTGAAAACGCGGGGTTAAATTCCGTGATCCGCCTATATCTCAGATATAGGAGAAACGCGCATTTGAACTGTTTGTTTGAGGGCTGACGGCTCCCTATCTTGGCGGCTCATTCAACCGATTGAGCGCAGTCAACGCCCATGCCCCGTTCCCTTGTTTCGTTCTGGAAACGTGTCGCCACCAGCGGCATCACCGCCGATGGTCGCGAGATCCTTCCCCAGGAACTGCGCGATATCGCTGAAACCTACAAGCCGTCGAAATACACGGCTGTTATCTGGTGTGAGCACCAACGTTCGGAAGGTTCTTTCGGCACCGTATACGCGGTCCGTCTGGTTGAGGAGGGCGACGACCTGGAGGAAGGGCAGGTTGCCCTGGAGGCCCAGCTCAAGCCCAACGACCGACTGCTGTACCTGAATGACCAAGGGCAGAAGCTGTTCACCAGCATTGAAATTTGGCCGAATTTTGCCGGTAGCGGCAAATCCTACCTGACCGGCCTTGCGGTCACCGACACCCCTTCGAGCCTGGGCACTCAGGAACTGTATTTCTCCCGCCGAACCAACAAAGCCACGTACTACGCCGCTTCCGTTGAACTGGGCACCTTTGAGGAGGAGCCCCAAGGCGAAGTGGGCAAGCTAATCGGTTTGCTCACTGGCTTTTTCAAGCGCTTCGCGGCGGACGCTGAGCCCGCCGAACCCACCACCCCAACTGAGACCAAACCCCCTATGGATGAAGCTACCGCAACGGCCTTAAAAGCCCTGCTGGCTCAACTGCTGATTGTCGCTGCCGGCATTCAAGCCGTGGTTGAGCCCGTCGCCGAAGAGGCCCCCGAGCCAGAGCCAGAGCCGATTGATGACGTGCAAGCTGCCGTCGACGGCATCGTCACCACTGCTGAAGAAGAGCGTGAGTTCAGCCGTAAGGGCGGGGCTACGAATAAGGCGCTGTTGGCGAGCATGGCGGCGTTGGAAAAGCGTTTCACAGCGCTGCAGAACACCTCCGCCGGTCGCCAGTTGCCGCGCAACCCAGGCCCCGTAACCGCTCCACGACGCAAGGTGCTCTGACATGGCCCAGCCATTAAGCGCCCGTGGCGCCAAGCAGTATGCCGAGCTGCAGGAAGCGATCGCCGAAGCGTACGGCATCGAAAATTCCACCCGCATGTTCAGTGTGGACCCGACGATCGCCCAGGAACTGAACGACGCGATCACCGCGAAAGCCGACTTCCTGGAGCGTATCAACGTCACCCCGGTCAGTGAGATCAAAGGTGAAAAAGTCTTCATCGGCGTGAATGGTCCGGTCACCGGCCGCACCAACACCAAGACCACCGACCGCGAAGCTAAAGACGCGTCGGCGTTGGACAACAGCACCTACGAGTTGGCTGATACCCAGTCGGACGTAGGCCTGCCATACGCCAAGATCGACGCCTGGGCGAAGTTTCCCGACTTCAAAGAGCGCTATTCCGCTGCAGTGCAAAAGCGCATTGCCCAGGACCGAATTGTTATCGGCTTCCATGGCACCCGCGCCGCGCCTCAGACCGACCTGGCGGCGAATCCCAAGCTGCAGGACGTGAACAAAGGCTGGCTGCAGCAACTGCGCGAACAGGCCCCACAGCAGGTGCTGAAAGAGGGCGCCGCCGCTGGCAAGGTTACGTTGGGCGCCGGTGGTGACTACGCCAACCTTGATGCCCTGGTGCACGACACCAAGCAAATGGTGGACGAGATCCTGCGCGAGGACGGCGACCTGGTCGCGATCATCGGCACCGACTTGCTCGCCTCTGACAAGGCCAAGCTGTACACCAAACAAGGCGATACGCCGACCGAAAAAGAGCGCATCGAAAACGCCCAGGTCATTGCGACCTACGGCGGTCTGCCGGCGTTCAGCGTGCCGAACTTTCCGGTCAACGCGGTGCTGGTCACCAGTTGGGACAACCTGTCGATCTACTACCAGGACACCAGCTGGCGCAAACAGACGATCGAGAACCCGAAACGCTCCCGCGTCGAGGACTACAACAGCCGCAACGAAGGTTATGTGATCGAGCAGTTGGAAAAGATCGCCCTGACCGAAAACGTGGAGCTGGTGAAGTGAGCCTGGCCCTGGCGCACAAGCGGCGCACCTTGGCGTTGGGCAGCACAGCAGTGGCGGCGCTCGCCGCTACTGCAGGCATGGCCTACACCCCGGGCGATGCCCTGAGCAGCCCAGCCAATGCGCGCAAGCACCTGTTGCTGCAGGAAGCCGCGTTGGACCAGGACCTGGCGCGCATCAGCGCGATCAACGGCTTGGCCGGTCGCCAGGCCCTCAAGCGCGAAGAGCTGCTGCCCAAGTACCAGGAATACGTGCAGCGCTACTGCGATTCGGGGCTGAACTTCCCCAATCGCGTTGCAGTGCAGGTGATGGTCTGGTTGTTCGATACCGCTCAGTTTGATGACGCGTTGGAACTGGCTGACTTCCTGATCGAGCAGGGCCAGCAGATGCCGGAGCGCTTCAAGCGCCGCGACATCCAGACCTTTGTCGCCGACGCCGTGTGTGAGTGGGCCTACGCCGAATACAAAGCCAACCGCAGCCCAGAGCCTTACCTCTCTGACCTGCTGCCCCTGGTTGACGGTGAATGGCAGCTGACGGAGCAGATCCCGAGCAAGTACCACAAGTTGATCGGTATGCGCGCCATGGAGGCCGGGAATTTTGAGGTCGCACTCAAGCACCTGGAGCGTTCAACGGAGCTGTACGCCCAGGCCGGCAATGACACCCGTATCGAAAAGGTCCGCAAGGCCCTGGCAAAACAAGCGGCCGCTAACCCGGCCACCGAATAACCGACTACCCCCCCAAGCGGGGACTTGTGGAAGTGAGCCGCCCATTTATGGACCGTCCCACTGAAAACAGGCTCCCCGCCCTATTTGAGCGGCCAGCAATGAGCTTTTCCGGGAAAACAACCACCTTTGTGGAACAGACGATTGAGAACGACGGCTTTTGGCCTGACCTCTCTGTGTCGGAATTCCAGAAGGAACAACGCCTGCCGGCGGAGTACCTGGTAGAGCTGCTGGTCGACGCGTTGAACACTGCAATGGTCGAGGTCAACACGGACCTGGCCAAGTGCAAAGCTCGCTGGCAAGCCAATGGCATTACGCGGATCGAGTCCGCGGATTCCACGCTGCTGCCAGAACGTAGCTTTCAGGTGAAGCTATACAAGCGTGCCGTGTACTGCCGCGCCAAAGGCCACTCACTTCCGCAGTTCGCCACCGTCACCCGCCGCGAAAGCGCCGAGAACACCGGTAAGGAGGCGCCCGAGCGTGCGGAAACCTTCTTGGCCTTCAGCCAGCAGGCCGTGCGCGCCCTGCAGGGCCGTGGCCGCATCACGGCGGCGCTGCTGTGATCCAGCTGCAGGCGCTGACCGCCTTCCTGATGGCGCGCAACCTGGTGGCGCCGGAGCAGTTCGATAGCTGGACGGAACAGGTCAGTCTTGAACTGATTTGGAAGCCCGACCGCGACGGCCTGCACATGGCCGATATGCGCTACCGCGCTGTGTTCGCCCTGGAGCGATTCGCCGGCAACCCGGCCAGGCTGATGGCTTTGGTGGGCAGTTGGCTGGAAAACCATGATCCCGATCGGGACCGCCACGAACTGCCGGCGCCGCTGTTCGCAGTTGAACCGCTCGACCAGGACAGCTTCGACGTGGACCTGTCCCTGGAATTCGTCGAGCCGCAGTACCTGGCCGAAGACCCTGATGGCGAGATCGAGGCGTTCGGCAAGACCTGGGCGTTCGTCCCGTTCGATCTGTGGGTTGCCGAGCATGGCGAGGTGGGCAGCAATGGCCGCTAACCCGCTCGACCTCGATGTCAGGGGCTTGCTCGATGTTGACGCCCAGTTGGCGTTACTTGAGCTGCCGCCCCAACTGCGCCGGCGGTTGCTTAACAGAGTGACCACACGTGTGCGGACCATGAGCCGCAAACGCGTACGTGAGCAGCGGAACACCGACGGCACCCCTTTCGCTGAGCGCAAGGGCTCGGCCAAGGGCAAGAAAAAGATGGAAGCGGGCCTGGCCAAGCTGCTGCAGGTCACCCGCGTCAGCTCCGACGAAGCCGAGCTGGGCTGGAAAAACGCCTTGACCCGTTGGGTCGCCGCCCAGCAGCACAACGGCGTCAGCGAGCGGCGTACCGCTGCACAGATGCGGCGCTGGAACAAAGTCCCCCCAGGCATCGCCTGCACCGACAAACAGGCCAAGCGCCTGCGCCGGCTGGGCTTTCGTGTTCGCCAGAAGGGCAAGAAGGCACTGGCCAGGCCGTCGGTGGCATGGATTCAAGAACACGTGAACTACGCCAAGGCCGGCTTGCTGATCCGCATTTTGAACGACGAACGAACCGAGTCTACCGGCGCGCAAAGCTGGGATATCACCCTGCCCAAACGCCAGTTCCTCGGTGTGGAGAGCGGAAGCGAAACCCGCGACCTGGTTAACCAGGTGTTCCAACAAATCCTTAATTCACCCCGCTAACGAGGCACAGCATGGCACTTGGCAAAGTCAGCGTTAACAATCTCAATCTGGGCCAAGGCGCCGTGACTGAGATCGAGCGCTATTTTCTGTTCATCGGCCCCGGTCCGAAGAACACCGGCAAATTGATCGCCCTCAACACCGATAGCGATCTGGACACCCAACTGGGCCTACCGGCCAGTGACCTGAAAACACAGGTCACTGCCGCACGCCTCAACGGTGGCGATCGCTGGGCGTGCCTGGCGGCGCCGATCGCGCCGGAAGGCGACTGGACTAAAGCCCTGGAGATGTCCCAGCAGCAGGGCTTTTCCGTCGAGGCGGTGGTGATCACTAAACCGGTGGCAACTGGCGCCGAGCTGTCGGCCATGCACGACGCGGCGGTGTCGATGAATGACACCTACGGCCGTCGTGCCTTCGTTATGGCGGCCACGGCCGGCCTGTCGCTAAGCCCATTCCAAAGCTGGGCCGAGTACCTGGTGGCTCAAAAAGCGATCACCGCCGGCGTATCCGCGCCGCGTGTCCTGGTAGTGCCGCAATTGCACGGTAACGACCTGGGCGTGTTGGGCGGCCGGCTGGCCAACGCGGCGGTCAGCATTGCTGACAGCCCAATGCGCGTGGCCACCGGTGCGGTGCTGGGGCTTGGCCCCGTACCGGTCGACTCCGAAGGCGTGCCGTTGCCGTCCTCGATCCGCGCAGAACTCGACAAGGCGCGGTTCTCCGTCTCCCAGACTTATTCCGATTACCCGGGCGTGTACTGGGGCGACGGCAACATGCTCGATGCACCTGGTAGCGACTACCAGGTCGTGGAGTACCTGCGCCTGGCTGACAAGGCGGCGCGCCAGGTGCGACCGCTGTTGATTCGCCGCGTAGCCGATCGTCGCTTGAACAACACCCCCAACAGCATGGCCGTGAACGTCAATGCCCTGATGGCGCCGCTGCGCCGCATGGCCAAGTCGGTCAAGTTCGACGGCGAGGTGTTCCCGGGTGAGATCGAATCGCCGAAAGACGGCGACATCGTGCTGACCTGGAAGAGCAAAACCGCCGTTGAGGTGTACATCAAGCTCAAGCCTCACAACTGCCCGAAAGACCTCACGGCGAACATTGCCCTGGACCTTTCCAACGACGATTCGGAGTAATCCCCCATGTCACGTATTGGCGGCAAGAACTTTGACGTGAACCTGGGCGATCTGCTGGTCCACGTTGAAAGCTGCACCCTGGATATCACCGACAACAGCAAGACCGCACAAACCCGGGGCGTGCCTGACGGCTACGTCGATGGCGATGTGGCAGCGGCCGGCGAACTGGAGCTGGATTCCACCAACTTCAACCTGCTGATCGAAGCGGCGCGCACTGCCGGCAGTTTTCGCAAGCTTGATGCCTTCGACACGGTTTTTTTTGCCAAGGCGGGCGACGACGAGCTGCGCATTGAGGCCTTCGGTTGCAAGTTGAAGGTATCCAGCCTGCTGAGCATCGATCCCAAAGGTGGCGAGAAGACCAAGCACAAGGTGCCGTTCGAGGTCACCAGTCCGGACTTTATCCGTATCAACGGCGTGCCGTACCTGGATGCCACCGAAATCGAGGGTATTAGCTGATGGTCTGCCCGTTCGATCGCGCCCAAGCCCTGGAACAACGTCAGCGGGACCAGGCTATCAACGCCCAGTTGGCCCAGGCCCGGCGTGAGTCAGCGGGCCCAAGCCTGACCCACTGCCAGGACTGTGATAACGAGATTCCGGCAGCGCGCCAAGCGCTCGGCGGCAAGACCCGCTGTGTCACGTGCCAGTCTTTTTTCGAAAAAGGAGTGCAGCGATGAGCACGAATCAAGCGGCCCAGGACACCGCCATCGCACTGGCGAAAGCGTCACCTGCGATCGGTGTAGCCGCCACTGGGGCGACAGGGGCCATCGACTGGTCGGCTGTCGCCTACATGCTGACTGCCGTTTACATGGTGCTGCAGATCCTGCTGTTGGTTCCCAAGTATCGCCAGATGCTGCGTGACTGGAAGGTGAAGCTATGAGCCTGCGCGGCAAGATCGCCGCCGGCGCTATCGCGCTCTGCAGCTCCACGCTGGTGCTGTTTTTGGGCACGTGGGAAGGCAATGGCCAGAACATCGTCTATGCCGACAAGCTGGCTCGTGGCCTACCAACCGTGTGCAAGGGCATCACCCGCCACACCAGCCCTTACCCGGTGGTTGTGGGGGATTACTGGTCGGACGCTCGCTGCAACGAGGTGGAGCAGTTGGTGATCAGCAAAGGCCAACTGCAGCTGGCCGACTGCATCACCAATCAGGACGTGGGCCAGAACACTTTCGACGCCCTGAGTAGCCATGGCCACAACTTCGGCAACCCCAGCACCTGCGCCAGTCGCGCCGTGGGCCTGATCAATGCTGGTCGCATCAAAGACGGCTGCCAGGCCCTGGCCTGGGCACCGGACGGCAAAACACCGGTATGGGCCTTCGTCACCGACGCCCAGGGCAAGAAGGTGTTTATCCCGGGCCTGCATGCGCGCCGACTGGCGGAAGCTGCTTTGTGTCAGGCGGGCTTGTGATGCGCGAAGGCTTTTTCATTCTGGTGGTGTGCCTAGTGGCCTGGTTCGGATTCGATCTGCTGGAAGGCCAGCGCGACATCGCCCGTAACGAGCGTGACGCCGCGCTGTTCGAAGCCAGCGGCCTGCGCGAAGCGGCGCGTATTAGCGGCGAGATGCTGGCTGAGCGTGACGCTATCGACCTTCAACGCACCCAGGAACTCAACGATGAACGCATCGAAAACGACGGCTTGCGCCGCGCTGTTGACGCTGGCCTTAAGCGGCTGCGCCTCAACGCCACCTGCAGCGTCCCAGCCACCCCAGCGGCCGGCGCCGGCGGCGTGGCTGATGCAGGCACCGCCGAACTCACAGCAGACGCTCGACAGGATTATTTCACCCTCAGAGATCAGCTTGCCCTCAGTCGGCAAATGATTCTGGGCCTGCAGGACCACATGCGCCGGGTTTGCCTGCGCTGATTCAACACTTTCTAAATCTGAACGGAGCAACACCATGACCGATACACGCGATATCACCCTGGAAGTCGGCGACAAGGAATTCACCTTCGCTCTGACCCCGCAGGACGTGACCAAGTACTTCAACGCCGTGACCCAGACCAACAAGGTTTCGCCGGCCAACAACCTGCTGGTGACCACCGTTAAGCAGGAACAGCGCGCCACCCTCAAAGCCCAGTTGGGCAACCCTGTGCTGGTCATGCAACTGGCCGGCGCGCTCCTCGAGGAGTACGGCCCGGACGTTGAAATCACCGTAAAAAAGCCCTCGACCACGCCGAACGACTGACCGAAAGCGGCCTTGGCCAACTGGTGGCCCTGGCCGGTCGCTGGCTACCTGGTGCCGAGCCCACCGCCGAGGTGATGGGGACGGCCAAGTGGCTGGAGGATGAACACTGGCGCCGGATGGAAATCGCCATTGCCAACGGCATCGCCTATGCACTCAACGGATAAACACTGATGGCTGACAAAAGCGCCCGCCTGGCCTTCATTTTGAGCCTGACCGATAAGGTCACCGCCCCGCTGGGCAAGGTCAAGATGGGCTTTTCTGATTTGGCTGAACAGAGCGAAAAGCACATCAAGACGATGGGGTTTGGTCTGGCGGGCATTACGGGCGCGTATGTCGGTATCACCCAATCCATGGAACCAGCCCTTGAGATGAATCGCGCCCTGGGCGAAGTTCGATCATTGAACGTGGCCGAGGATGCGTTGAATGCGTTGAACCGCAAGTCTTTGGAGTTTTCCGTGGCGTATGGCGAAAACGCCCGGGATTTTGTCGCCTCGGCGTATCACATTGAAGGCGCCATTAAGGGACTGGTGGGCAACCAGTTGGCGACTTTTACCAACGCCAGCGACGTGTTGGCCAAGGCCACCAAGTCCGACGCCGACACCATGGGCACGTACGTCGGCACGATGTACAACCTGTTCAAAGGCCAAGCTGACGCAATGGGGAAAGGGCAGTGGGTTGAAACCCTGGCCGGCCAAACCGCCACGGCGGTGCAGCTGTTTCGCACCAGCGGCGAGCAGATCGGCGAAGCCTTCAAAGCCGCCGGCGGCCTGGCCAGCACTGCAGGCGTGAGCCTGGCCGAGCAAATGGCGGTGCTGGGCACGTTGGGCAGCACCATGGATGGCGCGGAGGCCGGTGGTCTCTACAAGTCTTTCTTTGAGAACGTCAGCGGCGCGTCGGAAAAGCTCGGCATGTCCTTTGTCGACCAGCAGGGCAAGTTGCTGCCGATGATGGATATCCTGGACAAGCTCAAAGGCAAGTTCGGGGATCTGTCGATTGAGGCCAACGGCAAGCAGCTGCGCGACGCCTTTGGTGGTGAAGCGGCACGTCTGATTACCACACTGATGGGCGACACCGGCCGCTTGAAAAACGGCATGGAGCAACTGGGCAATGTGCGTGGCCTGGAGAACGCCGAGCGTATGGCCAAAAACATGGTGGACCCGTGGCAGCAGTTCGGCGCCGCCGTGCAAGCTCTACGCATCGCTTTTGGCCAGTCATTGATTCCGATCCTGACACCGTTGATGGAACGCCTGGTGGGCATTGCAAGCACGCTGACTCGTTGGACCCAGTTGTTCCCCAACATTACCCGGCTGATAGGGATAGTCACGCTGTCGTTCCTGGCGATCACCGCCGCCATGTCGTTGCTGACCCTGACTGTGGGGCTGTCGAAAATGGCTTGGCTGGGAGCCACTGTGGTGTGGAATGCTCTCACCTGGTCGGGCTACCGCAGCATCGCGATGTTCCTGTACCACACCGTGATGGTGATCGGCTTTGTGGCTGGCCTGGTGCTGATGGTCGCATGGATGGGCCTGGTCAAAGGCGCGATGCTGCTGTGGCAGGGCGCGATCTGGCTGGTCAATACCGCGTTGTTGGCCAACCCGGTGACCTGGATCGTGATCGGCATCGTTGCCCTGGTCGCGGCTGTTGCGGCGGCGATCATTTATTGGGACGAGTGGACCAGTGCGCTGCTCAACAGCGAGGCGTTCCAGTGGGTCAGCGGCCAACTGACCACGCTGTCTGAGTGGTTCGATTCGATGGGCGGCTGGTCAGCCATGGCCAGCGCGGCCTGGGACGGCATCGTCAACATTTTCAAAAGCGCGATCAACGGCCTGATCGAGATGTTGAACAAGATCCCGGGTGTGCAGATCGATGCGGCGTTCGGCGACATGCCGGCCGCGCCGGACTTGCCCACTATCAGCGCGCCACAGGTCGAGGCACCGTTGCTGCCGCAATTGGTGAGCGCTCCCCAGCAACCCATCCAGGCGCCGCCCCTGGTCATGGCTGCTACTCCGAAAGCACCGCAGCCGGCCATGCCAGCTCTCAACGCTCTGCAGCCCCGGACCCAAGCGCCGGCCCTCGTGCTGGCAACTGTGCCGAAAACCCCGGCGCCGATCGCGCAGCCACTGACCGCTCCCGAAGCCCCGCGTGCGGCGCCGGCCCTGGTGGCAGCGCCGGCATTAAAAACGCCGGCGCCGATCGGGCCGCAACTACACGTTCCGCAGCCAACGCAACCGCCGGCTCTGGTCACGGCGTCCAAACCGACCGAGAAGGCCGAGCAGAGCCAGCAACGGATCAACAGCGCAGTCACCAGCCTGTCACCGAAAAGGCCCGACGCCGTGCCCCGGGGCGGCTTGCTGGCGAGCATCCAGAACAACAACCAAACCCAAAACAAGGGCACCCACGTGGAGAACGTCAACATTCACACCGGCAAACCGATGAACCCGCTGGAGCTGGAAGGCATGTTGGCCATGGCGGTGGGCGGATGAGCGAATACATCGACCTGCTGATTGCCGACAACGACCTGGTACTGGACCCATCGCGTCAGCCGCTGCTGATCGAGGACCGAGCCAGCATCGCCCAGGACATCGCGCACATGATCCGCGAGAGCGGCTTGCTGGTCACCTTGGTGGCCGAGCGCAGCCGCCTACGTCAGCGCGATTGCATCCAGCAGTTGGAATTGCTGGTGGAGGCTGACGAGCGCCTGGTCCCCGGCACAGCGCTGATCAAACAAGTGGAGTCTGGCCAGTACCTGGTCACGGCGAAAACGCTGAAATTTGGCGACATCGAGGTGACCCTGTGAGCGACGTAGATTTTAAGCAGGCTCTGGCAGACGGCGGCATCCCAGTCACCGAGGAAGGCTTGCGCCAGGCGTGGGAAAAGGAAGTCGCGGCCCAGGGCAGCAAGATGAGCAACACCAGCGCCTATTCGCCGTTCTGGCGGGTAATCACTGCGCTGGTGACCAAGCCGGTGCTGTGGCTGATCAACTTCGTCAGCGGCACGATCCTGCCGAATTTCTTTGTCAAAACCGCACGCGACAAATGGCTGGATATGTTGGCCTGGGCGGTCAACGTCGAGCGTAAAGGTGCGACCAAGGCCAAAGGCGTGCTGCTGTTCACCCGCGATGTGCCGGGTGGCGCGCTGGAATTGCCCGCCGGCGTGAGGGTGCAGTCTGCGGCGATCAACGGGCATATCTACCAGTTGATCACTACCCAGGCCGTGACCTTTGCGGACGGCGTGCTGCAGCTGGAGGTCCCGGTAGAAGCCGAGGACGTGGGCAGCGGCTACAACCTGGCCCCGGGTTACTACGCCATCCTGCCGGTGCCCATTGCCGGCATCGTCCAGGTGGTGAACGCTGACGGTTGGCTGATTGCACCAGGTGCAGATCCGGAGCCGGACGATCAGTTGCGTTTGCGCGTGCGCAACCAGTTCTCGGCGGTCAACCAATGGCACACCGACTCTGTGTATCGCGCCATGATCTCGGCCTTCCCGGGCGTTCGGCCGGACGGTGTGTATTTTCTGCACGGCGCCCCGCGCGGGCCGGGCAGTGCTAATGCCTACGTGCTGTTTGATGCAGACGTGCCGGCAGCGACTTACCTGGAGCAAATCAACGCGCATATCCGCGACCAGGGCAACCATGGCCACGGCGATGATCTGCTGGTGATGGTGATGCCGGAAACCCAGCACGCGCTGAGCCTGACCCTGTGGCCACGGCCGCTGCTGACCGTTGGGCAGCGCGCCAAGCTGCAGGCTGAGGTTGAACAGTTCATTCGTGCGGCCTTCCGCGAGAGCGGCACCGGTGACTATCAGCCAACGCTGACCTATCCCCAGTCGCGGTTTTCATTCAGCCGCCTGGGCGAAGAGCTTCACCAGCAGTTCCCTGGCATTGAGTCGCTGCATTTTGACAATGCCGACATCGTGTCAGAGCTGAGCATTCCGAGGATCAAAACCCTGCAGGTGGTGCCGGCATGATCAAACTCAATTTGCCGTTCTGGCTTGATGGCCCGCAGTTGGCCAAGTTGAAAGCCGCTGCCCAGTCCTGGTGGGAAAAGGTCGAAGGTTGGTTGCAGTGGCCGCTGCTGCAGATGGATGCCGACACCTGCCACCTGACCGTGCTGGATCTGCTGGCCTGGCAACGGGATATCAGCCGCTTCAAGGACGAACCCGAAAGCCTGTACCGACTTCGGGTCAAGTTCGCCTTTATCAATGCAGTGGACGCCGGCAGCACGGCAGGGCTCAAACGCATCTTGCAGCGCTTGGGCGTGGGTTACGTCGAGATTGACGAACGCATGCCCGGTCGGGACTGGGACGTGGTGATGCTGCGTCTTTCCGACTCCCAGCTGTCGCAGAACCCGGAGCTGCTGCGCGTGTTGATTCAGCAGTACGGCCGCACCTGTCGGCGCTATGACTTCGTGACCCTCACCCCCGTATCGCTGCGCCTTGTCGCGGCTGACTTTAACGACGATCAGCAAACGCTGATCGCCAGCCTGTAGGAGCCTCTCGTGGGAGCCAGTATTACCCTTGCAGGCGAAAGCCTGATTGCCCAAAAACTCGGCGCGCAACAGCGCCTCGAGGTCGTGCGCTTTGTGTTTGCCAACGTGCCCGGGCTGAACCCGAACAGCCCAGTCAATCGCGCCGCGCAGAAACCGCCGGCGGCGCAGATCGTCCACACCTATACGATTCCGCCGCAAAATATCGGGTTTGTGAACCCCAATCAGGTGGTTTACAGCTCGATGCTGGGCAGCGAAATCGGGGACTTTGACTGGAACTGGATCGGCCTGGAAACGGCCGAAAATGTGCTGTTGGCCGTGGCCTATGTCCCGCTGCAGCAGAAGCGCAAAAATATTCCGCCGCAGCAGATCGGCAACAACGTCACCCGCAACATCCTGGTGGTGTTCGACGGCGCCCAGGCACTGACTGGCATCACGATTGATGCCAGCACCTGGCAACATGACTTTACCGTGCGCCTCAAAGGGATCGATGAGCGCGAGCGTCTGAGCAACCGTGACATGTTTGGTCGAGCGTGCTTCTACCGCAACGGCCTGCAGGTGGAGAAGGTCGCGGCCGGCTACCAGCTCAAACCTGGCCTGGCGTATATCGAAGGCATCCGCGTCGAGCTGACCAGCGCCTTGCCGATCGCGCCGCCGGCGCTGCCAGCACCGGTTTGGCTGCATGTGTCTCTGCGTCGGGACCTGAACGATGTGCTGGCCAGATGGACGGTGGTGTTTGACCCCAACCAGGTCGACTACCTGGACGCTGACGGCAGCTGGCACTACTGCATCCAGTTGGGCCATGTCGCGGGCTCAGGGTTGGTAACCGATCTACGCAAGGTTGCCGAAGTTAATGGGCCGCTGGTTGACCACTTCGCCGCTCAGGTCGGTCATTACCCCCAACTACGCTCAGGTAGTGCGGACAAACTGAGCAGTTCGCGCAAGATCAACGGCGTGGCGTTTGACGGCTCGGCGGACGTGACGGTGGCGGACAACACCAAGTTGCCCGTCGCCGGTGGCACGATGACCGGTGGCATCCGCGCCGGCTTCCCCGCGATGGGTGGCGGCTTTGTGGACTGGCGGAAAAGGACTCCAGCCTTGCAGATTGATTGCCCAGCTAATCAGTACGCTTATTCCGTCTGGAAAGGCACCAACTGGGATGAGCGCGATCTGGCGGCGATGGATGTCTATTCCGGCGGCACCAAAGATTCAATCCCCTCGGTGGTGCTGCATGTCCATCCCACAAATAATGCCTTCACGTTCGAAGGTAACGGTGATCTGGCGATACTCGGCCGCTATAAAGGCAGCGGGGCCTTGCTGCAGGGTCTGAATGCCAGCGAGATGGCGACGGGAACAGTCCCCAAGGCCCGCCTGGCGGGAGCCTATGACATCAGTGTGACGGGCAACGCCAAGACAGCGAGCAGCCTTGAATCCCCTCGGCGCATCAACAATATCCCGTTCGACGGTTCCAAAGATATTCAGATCACCGATGACGGAAAGCTGCCACTGACTGGCGGGACACTGAGCGGCTCGCTCAATGCGGACTTTCCCGCAATGGCTGGTTACTTTGTGGATTGGAAAGACCGCAGCGCGGCCTTGCAGATCTCTTGCCCGACGAATACAGCGGCCTATCAAGTATGGCGAGGCACTTGCTGGGGAGATCGTCACCTGGCTGCTATGGAGGTGTATGCCGGCGGTTCCTCCACATCCCAACCCAATGTGGTGATGCACGTAGGAGGGGCCGTTGGGGCGTTCACCTTCGATGGTTCTGGCTCCCTCACCATCAAGGGATCTTACATTGGCGACGGTGGATCGCTGGGCGGTTTAAACGCCGGCGCGCTTGCCCTGGGCACCGTTCCCGCTGCGCGCCTATCAGGTACCTACAGTATTGCTGTTACGGGCAGTGCTGGCAGCGCATCGAAGCTTACGGCACCGCGACTGATCAATGGCGTGGAGTTTGATGGCACCCAAAACATTACGATCGGGGATGCGACCAAACTACCGCTGGCAGGCGGCACGCTGACGGGGACCGCAAGGTTTGACTTTCCGCAATTGGGCGGTGGGTTTGTCGACTGGCGCAGCAGGTCGCCAGCGATACAGGTGGATTGTTCCATCAATAGCTACGCGTACATGGTTTGGCGCGCTACCAAGTGGAATGAGCGGCATTTGGCCTCAATGGAAGCTTATGCCGGCGGCGGAGCCAGCACCCCCGCGCAGGTAGTGACCCATGTTGGTTCAACCAACAACGCGATGACTCTAACTGAGGGCGGCAATCTGTCCGTGGCCGGTGCCTACTTTGGTAACGCGGCGGGGCTCACGAACTTGCCGCAGGCGACACCCGACGTGCCTGGCGCGGTATTGAAGAACACCGCATCACTGGGGCCAAGCGGCTGGTGGAAATGCGCGCAGACCGGATTCATTAAACAGTGGGGCTTCACACTGGGCGCCTCAGACACTGTGACCCACCGCAGTTTTCCCATCGCGTTCCCAAATCGTTGCGCGTCATTGGTCGCATCCAGGACCAGCCTTTTTTATTCCGATAACTTGACCGGTACTAACACGCTGATCGTCAGCAACACTCAGTTCTCGGTGATATCCGGTCCTTTCAACTCGCCCGATGAAATCTACTGGGAGGCCTCTGGCTACTAATCATGAGCATTTATTTTCACGCCGCAACAGCTGGCTTCTACGACACCCGCGCCCATGGCGAGCGCACTGCCCTTATCGCTGATCCGAAGTGGAAACAGCCCATGATCAGCGTGCCGGACCCTGACTGGATGGCGCCCGAAGGCTCAACGGATACAGCTCCGATGATCAAAGTTAAAGACCCCAAGGCCAAACCACCTTTGATAGAAGTCCCGAACGCTGGCTGTAACCTGCCGCCAGCTGCGCAATTACTGGAAATCACCCAGGCCGAATACCAGTCTCTATTTGCCGCCCAAGCGCAGGGTAAAATCATTCAAGCCGTCAAAGGCCGACCGGTTGCCCTGGACCCGCCGCCGCTGACGTGGGAGCAGGTAAAAGCAGGGTTTGTGACCAGCGTACAACTGTTCCTGGATCAAACTGCCAAAGCGGCGGGATATACCGACCTCAAGGACGCGATCAGTTACGCGGATGAACCGGCAGTGCCGAAGTTTCAGGCAGACGGCTTGGCGTTTCGTACCTGGCGCTCGTTGTGCTGGGCCTATTGCTACGATCAGTTGACGGCGATCGAGCAGGACAAGCGCAAGACACCGACCAGCGCCGAACTGGTGGCAGAACTGCCTGCCCTGGTACTGCCAAATGCCTGAGATGAACTGGTCGCCGGTGACAATGCGCTGGCCTGAACAAGCTACCGAGTGGATGGGCCAGCTGTCAGCGGCCCAGGGCCTGGCCGGTGGAGAGCTGGCCAGTACCGCCAAGCGCCTGGCGGATCTGAGCGACAAGACCAGCACCAACCCGGGGCCGGTGGGTCGTGCTGCCCAAGGCGCGATCGCTGCAGGCCGTGCGGCTCTAACAGAGCAAATGGGCGAGGCCCCTGCGTGCCTGGTGGTGACGCCTTTTCAAAGCGGTATTGGCCAGGGACGCGGTTACCAGCGTTTCCTATCAGCGCCGAACTTGCTGCAGCAGTTGGCTGGCAAACTGGTGGACGTGAGCGACACCGGCCGGCCGAGTGGTCCCCAGTTCGCCCTGTGTCTGATGTTTCTGGCCACACGGTTTGATCAGTTGGCCAACAGCCTAGCGCGCTTCAATGCGCTGTTGCCGATGCCCGACCTGGTGCGAACCGAACGCCGCGCACGGCACCTATCCAAGCTTGAAACGGAAAAGTGGGAGATCCCCGCCGCCGGCACCTTGCCGCGCTGGCAGGCGCTGCCGCTGGAGCGTTGCACCGTGGTTAAGGCCGCGCAGCAATCCATGGCTGGCCAGCTCGCCGTTCTGGAGAGCTACGCCGCCGACAGTTCACCCATGTCCGACCTTGCCGCGCTGGCCACTCGCAAGGCGGCTCAACAGCTGGGTCGGGATCAACAACTGGCCGAGCTGAAAACCTTGCTCGCCGGCGGTAACGCTGACAGCAGCATGCGCGCGCGCCTGATCGGCCCAGGTAATGCCACCGAGCTGCGCCAGGCCCTGTTGGCAGGTGACGCCCCTGGGCATGAATGGGTGTTGTGCGCCGGTGCGCTGCTGGTGGGTTCTGAGAAGGGCTTGAGTTTCGTTCGTGAGTTGGTGGGCCTATGACGCTGCTACTCGACGGACAAGAGGTACGCGGGAAAAACCTCAAGGTCACCGGCAATCTGCGCATCGAGAGCGACGACCTATCAGGCCAGACCAGCAATACCGACAAGGGGCACAAGGGCTTCAAGCCCAAGACCCTGACGGTCAGCTTGATGATTCCTTTCGTTGACCAGGTGCAACTGCGCGACCTGATGCGCCTGGTGGAAGCGACCGAAGGCGGTGGCCAGCTCAAGACCTACCGCATCGTCAACGACACCGCCGCCGCGTTTGGGATGCGCCAGGTGACGTTCACCGAAGGCGTGAGCGCCCGGGAAGACGACAACCTGCGCGGCTGGCTGATTCAGTTCACCCTGACTGAAAAGCTGTCGAACCCGGAGAAAGTCGAAGGCCGGCGATCGGGTAACGCAGTAACCGCGCAGTCGGGCCCGGGCGGGGCAGTGGGTGGCACCGGCGGTACCGGTGGCGATTCCAGCAGCGGGCCGGAGGAACTGACCGGCTTTGAAGCCACGCTGAAAAAGGTCGACGGCTGGTTGGGCGGGGCAAGCACATGAAGCTGCATAAGGAGTTGGCCATTAATGGCGTGCCCTATGTCCTGGTCAAAAACGAAGTCCGTCTGGATGCGAAAAGCCCCGGACGGGCGACGTTTACCGTTCAAGCCAAAGCGCCGGTCAAGGGGCTCGTAACGCTCGATATCGGCTATAACGGCAATACGCTGCAGCGACACTTTATTGGGTACGTCGAACGCTCCACCACGGCCAGCAGCGGCCAGCAGGTGCTGTTCTGCCGCGAGCTGGCCGCGATCCTGGCCAACCCGCTGCCGCTGAACCTGCGGCACGTCGACCTGCGCGCCGTCCTGGTCGAGATCAGTCAGCACACCGGTCTGCGCTTTCGCGTCCCGGATCGTCCCTACGCTGGCGTTAAGGCCCCGTTCTTCTACAGCCTGGCCGCCGGCTACCAAGCCATGGACAGCCTGGCCCGAGTTTTTAACATCCCCGACTTTATCTGGCAGCAGCAGGGTGACGGGGAGGTGTTCGTGGGCAGTTGGGCCGACAGCTTCTTTGGCGTTCGCCCCGCGCTGCAACTGCCGGTGGAACTGTTCGACGACTACCAGGGCAATCAAAGCGCAATGATTGCAGCCCTTCCCGGGTTGCGACCAGGTGCAACAATCAATCACGGCGAGCGCATCACCAGTGTGGCGCTCATCGACAACCAGATGGCCATCCGATGGACGACGCAATCCGCCGCAGCGTAGAACGACAATTTCCTGAACTCACCGGCGGCTATCATCTGCCACGCTTTGCCCGGGTGGTCGCCGTGGCCGACGCCCCGGCCGGCGCCGGGATCTGTGACGACTTCCGGCCGCGCTATGCGGTCGACATCGAGGTAATGGGGCCGGACGGCGAGCCAGACACCAAGCTGCCGATCTTGGCCGGCGTGCCTTTGCCGCTGCCCACCGGTGGTGAGGAAATGGGCATCTATGCCTTTCCCGAGGAAGGCACCCAGGTTGTGGTGTGCTTTGCCTACGGCCTGCCGCACAAGCCCTATATCCAAACGATTCTGCCCCACGGCCTGAGCATGCCCAGCGTGCCGAAGGGCGACCAGGTGTGGCAGCACAGCGAAGCCTGTCAGCAGCGTGTGGACGCTGACGGCAACTGGCTGCGCCAGACAGAAGGCAAGATCCGGGACAAGGCGATCGAGCGGGAAGTCGAGGCTATGGGCAACACGGAAACGTTCCAGAACCACACCAGGACGGTGGATGACCATTCCACCGAGTCAGTGGGTGGAATCAAGACGATCGAGGCGCTGGGCGCGCTCAAGCTACTGTCCGGTGGTTCTGCGAGCCTGGCGGCGGTGGACGATCTGCACCAAGCGACCGGGCGGGACTTGAACCTGGTGGTGGGGCAAAAGCACAACGCCACGGTGGGCGGCGATATGCAGGAAAGAATCGAGGGTCTACGAAAGAGCGTGGCAGCGGTCAGCCAGCGACTGGTCGCTCCCAAGACATGGATGGGGTCCGAGGGTGTCAACGTGCTGCAGGTGCTGTGTGATTTGCTCGACCTGGTGCAGCAAATGAACGCTCAACTGGCTAGTCATACCCATGGGCCGACACCAACACCAGGGAATGCGTCAGAGTTTTTAAGCAATGCAGGTACAGCCGCTCTACTGACGACAAAACTAAAGCAAATTACTCTTTAGTCCTATTGGTGTTGGTACTTCTACGAGCTAGCACGCAGTTCGCCAGCGTGCTTTTTAATCGCCAGATTTTCATATTGCTTGTTTGAGGAATCTGGGGTTTACCAAGTCATTAGATATCAGCTTACGTACCAGTTGCTAACACGTCTCCCTCCGTCCAACAAAATCAAGAACTCTTTTGCTGGTCGCAGTTTGGGGCGTAACGTTCTCAACGCATCTGATGGGTCATTCCAATTTTTTATCGTACGTCCACCGAGCGCTTTTGATTCTTTATATACGCCCGAAACACTATGCAGAAATCTATAGTTCAAGGCTGTATCGATGTCATGATCTTGCATCTTCGTATTTAGCGAGGCTTCAACTTGCCTACACCTAGCCTCAAGAATTATGTCCAGCGATGCTGCTATCGCGAGGATTTCACTTTTGATCGATGCCAGCCATAGATAGTCGTAATTGAAGTTTGCTTCATGGGCGCAGCTGTGCCTTCTGCTTGCGGCGTTTTTATAAGCTTGATTTAAATCGGGAAGTCCACCGCCAATAGCATCCGAAACTTTCTTCAAAGTTGCCCATCCGCCACTGAGGCCAAATGCTATAAGTATGCCTGTGACTTCATCAGTTGAAACATTGGAGCTCGATGAGGCAAGAGACAAGTCAGATAGTTCAAAGGCAGGCTTTCCCGTGGAATGTATCTTCAATGATTCTGTTTGGACTAGGTTGCGCCAGTCTCCACCATCCTTTTTTTCTAGTTTTGCTCGAAACACCAGAGAGCTTAATGCGTCTAGTATTGCTGCGTCTTGCAGTTTTGTAGGCAGCTTTGAAAACTCTATTCGAGAAGAAGATATTCTGTTAAGGGCCTCGCTAGTACGTTTCTTTATAAAATCCTCAAGAATATTAAAGGCCACGATTCCTAGCCCTTTTCGCAAAAGGTTTGCGACACCGTTGTGGGTGTTCTGAGCAATTCCCACATCGATAAGTTCAGGCAAGTCCTTCGCGGCACTTAGATGTTCCAGCCTTCCAAATAGCTCGTCCTTTGCGGTCATTTAGATCGCCTTTAGCGCATCTGCAAAAGTTTTAATCCGATATTCAACACTTCTTGGGTTAGAGGTGAATTGACTGATCGATTCTTGAAACTCTTCATCTTGATCGAGCAACAGCACTAGCGCTTCACGAACTTTATCTGGTTTGCTCATAGCGTTATCTCGCTCTGCATCACTCAAAAGGCTAGAGCAAACCATCTGAACATCATAATAACCCTGTAAAACTCTGCTATTGCCACCAGGTTTTTTAAAGCCCTCCTCTCCCCAGACTGCCTCACAGAAGTTTAGCGCCTGCTCGAAAATAGCTTGTAAAATTTTGACCTGTTTCTTGGATGTTTTATGGAAGTTTTGCATGTAGCTGTCCATCGCTACGTCCATATTTCCATGGAATTTTTGCCAATATTCTCGGACTGTAAAAAATCTTAGTACGTACTGCACATCAATCATTTCACGGAATATCTTCGATTGCGAAGTCGCTTTCAGTTGGCTCCTGAGATAATCCTTTTCCGACATATCAAACAACATGTTATTTAAGTCGCCGCGAAAGGCTACGTTTCTAATTTCTTGAGAATTAAGAACGACCCCTGCCTTGTTTAATCTTAAAAATACTTCATGTTTCAGGTCTGGGTCCGACTGCCGTAACAGAGTAACAACGCGGAGGTAGGGCCTGATTTTTAATGCGTTAGATAACGAGACCGGTAAATCTTTGAATTTGCAGCCTTCGAGTTCAATAAACTTGTCAAGTTCACTTAGCTCAAACTGCCCGAGCAAGAATTTGTTAATCGCAGTAACGCGTTGTTTTCCATCAATTACCGAATAGACCCCGTATTCGTCTTCTGCTAAGTAAATAGGCGGGACAGGAATATTCAGAAGGAATGACTCGATCAGTCCTGAATTCTTATCCAGCCCCCAACGCTCACGACGTTGATACCTAGGGCTTACATCAATCGCACCGCTATCAACCATATCTGAAATAGATTGTAGGGACAAATCTGACTGCTGCAAAACTAGCGCACTTTGAGATTGGTTAAATCGTGCCAGAATTTTTTTCTCGTTACTTGACATGTCAAGCCACTCAGTCTCTAAAAGATGGCGTTACGCTATGACAATTCCTCTGCCTATGCAAGGACATTGATAGGGCATGAAGTGAACCCGTTCTATCTTCCCCATCCAAATGGCGTAGAGCGCACTTCTAAAATGCTGTGTTCGGCTCCAGAGCTGGTCTACATAGTGTTTGCAGTTTCAGGTGGCAGCAGTCTCAGCCGGCCTCTACCTCCAAAAATCTCTAGGATAAAAAAATAATCAAAAAAAGCACTTATCCCCCTCCCGCCGACGGGCTTTGCGTCCGTTTTTTGTGCAACGCCGGGTGTCGTGCTAACGAACCTGCAGCCCAGGCGGGCCGGGAGGCTCTGCAGGCGATCTGCAATTTCAAAAAGTGCAAAGTTTTGAAAGGAAATGCAGTGCGGTTGCACAGTTAAGCAAAGGCCACGCACGGAAGGGTTAACGCTGGAGTGCCCGGTTTCATTGGGCGGAAACTTTTGAAACGTGGATTTCGGTGTGTTTTAAAACACGCGCACGTTCTTATTGCGACGGTTGTTGGCTGTGTAAGAGAAGGGTGGAATCTCCCTGCAAGCCACAGCTGGACGGGGCTGTGGCTTGTTCGATGGATTTCATTTTGCCGAATAGCCGATTGCCTACTTCGCTATTGATCGAGCCTTTGAACCACATACTCCTCAGAGCCAATCGTGCAGTGCCAGTGCTCCTGTGCCCCAATCCAGCGTGGAGTTATCGGGTTCGCCGCAAGAGGGTTGTAGACCAAGGCTGACGGATGCTGGCCATTGATCATCACATTCTCCAGGAGATCCAGTCCTAGGACCGCGCTGATGCACGCGTTTTGCTCATTGAGAAACGTGTCCGATGGCACTTTATTCTCGGTACCAGGTTTATCAAGGACGGGGCGGTGTTGGTGAAATTGCTCGACGATGTCTCCTGAAAATCTATCTATCTGGACTTGAATCGGACCGACGCTGAACAAGACCTCGACGGCTACGGGTTTCCCGCTTACACCATAGAGGCCAGTCATTGCAAACGGATTTAGCAGATGTGTGTTTACTGCGATGATGTATGGCTGGTCAGCTTTCACGACCCCCGATTCAAGGTATCCATGAAGCTTTTTCGTTTTCTCCGCAACAGCAGCAGTCCACCGGAGGTTGATAGCAGCGTGAGGAACAGCTCTGACCTTTCCCGTGCAGGACTTCGCAAGATAGTCCTTTGGGATGCCAGCGGGTTCAGGTGTTTGCAACTCTATCCAGGCGGATTTCCCATCTTTCGTGGCTAGGAAGTCGGGTCCTTCATTTTTGCTTTCCAGGAAGAAGCCGTCATTCCAGAGCATGTCAGCGAGAAGCAGCTCTCCCACACGTTGAGCGTAAGTTGAAGACTGCCCACAAGTTAGCTGTTGCTCAAATATACGATCTGCCAACCCCGCATCTCGGAATCGGTCATAGAGCTCAGTGAGTCGTTCCACGGCTACTGTGGCCGTCTCTGGGCGTGCTCGAGTCCATCCTTTGACGAATTGCGCAATAACCTTTTCCCGAAGCGGGTGGTGAGCCATGGTGTCCTTTCCTGGTTGAATTTTCTGTAGTCCCCATTCTACGGGTTCTGCTTTACAGGTTCTCCAACCAAATTTCATGGCGTACTGATATTTTCCCAGCAATACGCCGGGAAAGGTAGTTTCGGTGATGCTGCTAAAAACGGGCTGTAGCTCTTATATGGCGGGGCATTGAGTAGCTGTCACTGAAACGCTCACCAGTATCGCTTGACTCGACCTCTATATCGTTGGAGGTATTGAAAATCGTGGAGCGGGTTTAGGGAATTGAACCATCGTTATCAGCTTGGGAAGCTCCCTAGGAGCACTGGCATCATTTGTATAGTTTAAATTTCGTTAGGGCAACCCAGGGAAACAAAGCCAACCTTGGGGTTGGCTTTTGCGATGGTGGTGGACATGTCTAACCTCGGTATCGAATGACGCCGCCACCGTGAAGGGCAGGCAGCGGACGGGCGCTTGGTGCGCCTCTGATCAAAAAGTGCGCAATTCTAGCGGCGGGCAACGCACTTGACCAGCTTTATGCAGGGAAATGCGACGAGCGCTGCGCTATGCTTCGCGCCGTTGCGCGTAGGTAAAATCCTAAGGTCAACAAAACGTCTGTTACGAGAAGTAAAACGGCGCATGCTACGGTCAGTTTGAGCACGTTGTTTATAAGCGACCTCAGGTCAAAGGGCAGGAGTGGTTGATGGGTCAGGCAAGTAGTCAGGCAGCGAGTGCCGAGCATTCGAACGCCAAGCCGATTGGCATGCTGGTAGCAGCGGTCGGGGTGGTGTATGGCGATATCGGGACCAGCCCGCTCTACACCCTTAAAGAGGTGTTCAATGGCGGTTACGGGGTGCAGGTCAACCATGACGGGGTATTGGGGATCCTGGCGCTGATCTTCTGGTCGCTGATCTGGGTCGTGTCGATCAAATACATGCTGTTCGTGCTGCGCGCCGACAACCAGGGCGAAGGCGGCATCATGGCGCTCACCGCCCTGGCACGCCGTGCGGCAGGGGAGCGCAGGAAATTGCGCAGTTTCCTGGTGGTGTGCGGCTTGTGCGGCGCGGCGCTGTTCTACGGCGACAGCATGATCACCCCGGCGATTTCGGTGTTGTCGGCCGTGGAGGGCCTTGAGCTGGCGTTCGACGGCCTGGAAAGATGGGTAGTGCCCATCGCGCTGGTGGTCCTGGTGGCGCTGTTCCTGATCCAGAAACACGGCACTGATCGCATCGGCAAGCTGTTCGGGCCGGTGATGGTGACCTGGTTCCTGGTGCTGGGCGGCCTTGGCGTGTATGGCATCACCTTGCACCCTGAAGTGCTCAGCGCCATGAACCCGATGTGGGCCGTGCGCTTCTTCGAGGCTCACCCCGGCATCGGCGTGGCCATCCTCGGCGCGGTGGTGCTGGCGCTGACCGGCGCCGAAGCGTTGTATGCCGACATGGGGCACTTCGGTCGCAAACCCATCGCCCGTGCCTGGTTCATCCTGGTGTTGCCGGCGCTGGTGCTCAACTATTTCGGCCAGGGCGCCATGTTGCTGGGCGACCCGGAAGCGGCCCGCAACCCGTTCTACCTGCTGGCGCCGAGCTGGGCGCTGATTCCGCTGGTGGTGCTGTCGACCCTGGCCACCGTGATTGCCTCCCAGGCGGTGATTTCCGGTGCGTTTTCCCTGACGCGCCAGGCCATCCAGCTGGGTTATATCCCGCGCATGCACATTCAACATACCTCCAGCGCCGAACAGGGCCAGATCTATATTGGCGCGGTGAACTGGTCGCTGATGGTGGGCGTGATCCTGCTGGTGCTGGGCTTCGAATCCTCCGGTGCGCTGGCGTCCGCCTATGGCGTGGCGGTGACCGGCACCATGCTGATGACCACGATCCTGGTGTCTGCGGTGATGCTGCTGTTGTGGAAATGGCCACCGGTACTGGCCGTGCCGGTGTTGCTCTGCTGTCTGTTGGTGGACGGGCTGTACTTTGCCGCCAACGTGCCGAAGATCATCCAGGGCGGCGCCTTCCCGGTGTTGGCGGGGATTGTGCTGTTCGTGCTGATGACCACCTGGAAGCGCGGCAAGCAATTGCTCGTCGAGCGCCTCGACGAGGGCGGCCTGCCGCTGCCGATATTTATCGGCAGTATCCGTGTGCAGCCGCCTCATCGCGTGCAGGGCACGGCAGTATTTCTCACGGCGCGCCCCGACGCCGTACCCCATGCGCTGCTGCACAACCTGCTGCATAACCAGGTGCTGCACGAGCAGGTGGTGCTGCTGACCGTGGTCTATGAAGACATCCCGCGTGTGCCTGCGGCGCGGCGTTTCGAAGTGGACGCCTATGGCGAAGGGTTCTTCCGGGTGATCCTGCACTTTGGTTTTACCGATGAGCCGGACGTGCCTGAGGCGCTGAAACTGTGCCATCTGGACGAACTGGATTTCAGCCCGATGCGCACCACCTACTTCCTCAGCCGTGAAACCGTGATCGCCTCGCGTATCAAAGGCATGGCGCGCTGGCGCGAAGCGTTGTTCGCGTTCATGTTGAAGAATGCCAACGGCAACCTGCGCTTCTTCAAACTCCCGGTCAACCGGGTGATCGAGCTGGGCACCCAGGTCGAAATGTAAGGCGCTGCAGCACGGGAGCCGGCAATCGGCTCCCGGTTTACGTCTGAACGGTTTACTTCTGAACCGTTTGACTCTGAACCGTTTCCTCTGAACCCTGTGCGATCGGTCGTTGTCGACTAGGCTCTAAGCACCATGAAAGAGAGCCTTGGAGCTTGCCCACAGAACCCGAAGAGGTGCGCCATGAGTCAGTTGCTCGAACCCTATACCCTGCGTCAACTCACCTTGCCGAACCGCATCGCGGTATCACCGATGTGCCAATACTCAAGCGATGATGGCCTGGCCAACGACTGGCACCTGGTGCATCTGGGCAGCCGTGCTGTGGGTGGCGCCGGGCTGATTTTTACCGAAGCCACCGCCGTGACCGCCGATGGCCGCATCACCGCCCAGGACCTGGGCTTGTGGAAAGACGAACAGATTGAACCCTTGCAACGCATTACACGCTTTATTGCGGCGCAAGGCGCGGTGGCCGGTATCCAGTTGGCGCACGCCGGACGCAAGGCCAGCACTTATCGGCCGTGGATCGGCAAGCATGGCAGCGTCAAGCCGGAAGACGGCGGCTGGGTGCCGGTAGGCCCGTCGCCTATCGCATTCGACCCTCAGCACACGCAACCCAAACCGCTGGATGAAGCGCAGATCCGCCAAGTGATCGCAGACTTTGTCGCCGCCGCCAAGCGCGCCCTGGCCGCCGGTTTCGAAGTGGTGGAGATCCATGCCGCCCACGGTTACCTGTTGCATCAGTTCTTGTCGCCCATCAGTAACCAGCGCCAGGACCTGTACGGCGGCTCCTTCGAAAACCGCATCCGCCTGGTCCTGGAGGTGACCCGCGCGGTGCGCGAAGTCTGGCCCCAGAACCTGCCGCTGTTTGTGCGCGTGTCCGCCACCGACTGGGTGGAAGACGGCTGGAACCCCGATGAAACCGTGGAACTGGCGCGCCGCCTGAAAGACCTCGGCGTAGACTTGATCGACGTGTCCTCCGGCGGCACCGCCGCCAACGCCGAAATCCCCACCGGCCCCGGTTACCAGACGCGCTTCGCCGAGCGGGTGCGCAAAGAGTCGGGCATTGCCACCGGCACGGTCGGCATGATCACCGAGCCGGCCCAGGCCGAACACATCCTGCGTACCTGCCAGGCCGACATCATCTTCCTGGCCCGCGAGCTGTTGCGCGACCCGTACTGGCCGCTGCATGCCGACGATGATCTGGGCGGGCGCAAGGCGATCTGGCCGGCGCAATATCAACGGGCAACGCACCGCGACCAGCCGATTCATGAATCGGATCTGCGCGATTGATCCTTGGCGTATGCCCACACAACCCACCCTGACCCGGTGGGTTTTTTTTGCTCGTGGTCATGACGCAGATCGATCTGATGGGTCGGTGAGGGTGTGAGAAATGGTTGTAGGTATTTGTTACCGAGGCAATTATTTAAGTGAATACTCTAAAAAAATCCCACACGTAACCAGATTGTTTCTACGCTTACGGTAAGCCTGATTTTCGGCCCAGGAAATCAGTCCGCTTCACCGCACGCGGAAATGGGCAGCAGGAGTATTGGATCGATATCAGGAGAAGCAGTCCATGGCCAAGTCCTATGGTGTAGCGGGTGTGATGGCGTCTTTTCTGACCCGCAGTTTGTTCTTGCGTGGCCGCAGGTTGAGTTCGGATGAAATCGAATTGCTGGCGCATTATCGCGCCCTGACCGAGAGCGATCAGGTTGCGATGCGGTATTTGATTGGGGCGATGAAAACCGTGTCGAGGTTTTGAATGACTGCTGGGCAACGTGTGGGAGCACAGTGCTCCCACAGCAGGGGTCGCCGTGTTGTCAGGTGTATTTACGCTTGCCCGGCTCGGGCGGGAAGTACTGATACAGCCAAGTCTCACTCAAGGTACGGTCCTGGGTGCGGATAAACAGACGCAGTTCGACCGGCTCCACGCTGTCACTGGTTGGGTACCAGTCGAACAGAATGCGATAGCCCTTGATGTTGTCGAGCACCAGCACGCTGAAGTCTTTCACCTCGCCGTGAGAGCAAGTGACCACCGGTTCGATGCCCGTGCCGGCTGGCAAACGGTCCAGGCCGCCGCCCTTGAAGTCCACTGCAAAGCGGCGTGCCCACACCTCAGGGTAATGCTCGCCAGGGGCCCATCCTTCGGTAAATCCGCCCATGCCCGAGCGCGTGGCGTCGACCTGGGCCAGCGGTGTGCTCACCGGCGGCAGGGCGCTCCAGTAGAGCTTGTAGCCGTAGTTGAGCGAATCACCGGCCGCCACCGGCTTTTTCGGGGTCCAGAAAGCGACGATATTATCCAGGGTTTCGCCGGTGGTGGGGATCTCCAGCAGGTCGATGGAGCCTTCACCCCAGGCGGTGGTGGGCTCTACCCACAGGCTGGGGCGCTTGCTGTACCAGTCCACGGTGTCCTGATAGCTGGCGAACTCGTGGTCGGTCTGTACCAGGCCGAAGCCTTTGGGGTTGGTGTCGGCGAAGGCGTTGAATTGCAGCTTGGCCGGGTTGTTCAGCGGACGGCAGATCCACTCGCCGTTGCCGCGCCACATGGCCAGGCGATCCGAGTCGTGGATTTGCGGGTGGATGGTGTCGCACATCCGGCGTTCGTGGGTACCGCAACTGAACATGCTGGTCATGGGCGCAATGCCCAATTGTTCGATGGCGGTGCGCGCGTTGATATGGGCATCGATCGCCATCACCACTTGATTGGCCTGGCAGTCGATATCGAAGCGATAGGCGCCGGTGGCGCTGGGGGAATCGAGCAGGGCGTAGACCACGAAACGGGTGGCGTCCTTGTCCGGGGTTTCGAACCAGAACTGGGTGAAATCCGGGAACTCCTCGCGTTTTTTCGCGTAGGTGTCAATCGCCAGGCCGCGCGCCGACAGGCCGTACTGGCCGGTGGAGTCCACGGCACGGAAGTAGCTGGCACCCAGAAACGACAGCACATCATGGCGGTCAAGCTCCGGCGCCTTGAACAGTTTGAACCCGGAGAAGCCCAGGTCGCCGGTCAGCTGTTTGGTGTCAACCGTGGTTTTTTCATAGTTGAACAGCGAAGGGCGGAAATGCACTTCGCGGGCCTCGCGGGTCTTGGGATCGACACTGTGCATGCGCACCGGCGTCTTGAAGCCCATGCCGACGTGGAAAAACTGCACGTCCAATTGCCCCTTCAGTTCCTTCCACAGCGAATGGTTGCCGTCGTAGCCAATGGCGTTGAAGTTCTGCGGGGTCATGGTTGCCAGCGTGGGTGGCAGCACCTGCCGGGTATCTTTGTAGGCGACGCCGGCGAGCTGCTTGGCCTGGGCCTTGAGCGTGTCGAAATCGAATGCCACGGCCTTGCCATCGGCGGCACGGTTTCCGGCCCAGGCCTGCGCGGCCAGCAGGCCACTGGCCGACAACCCGGTGTAAGCCGCAATGGCCATGGACGCTTTGAGCAAATTCCTGCGGTGCATAGAGACAACCTGTCGTGAGCGAATCCCGCGCCGTTCCTGGCACGTAACGGATCAGAAATAACGGTTCGGACATGCCTTCGGCCAAACGCAACGGACAATAAACAGACGCCGGATAGCTTAAGCGGTTCGATGGTGAAGGAAAAATCATTGATGGCAGCATGATGGCGCCGCTGTGCAACAAGACATTTCCGACGCCAGGGCAGGGCGTTACATCTGGAAGCACTCTAGATACAGCGTTTTTGGCACTTAGTTTTACGCTGGGGGCCTATTGCTCCTACGAACCCAAGTGTCTGGAGGCTACGAATGAATACCCGTGGATTGCTCGATCAGTTGCTCAAGTCTGGCCAGGATATGTTGCAGAACAAGGCTGGCGGTCAGCGTCAATCAGCTGACAAAGGCGCCCTCGGCGGGCTGCTTGGCAGTGGCGGGCTCGGCAGTTTGCTCGGTGGCGCAGGCGGTGGTGCATTGGCGGCCGGCGCCATGGGCTTGCTGCTGGGCAATAAAAAGGCGCGCAAATTCGGCGGCAAGGCCCTGACCTACGGCGGCCTCGCCGCCTTGGGGGTCATTGCGTACAAAGCCTACGGCAACTGGCAGGCACAGCAGGCCAGCGCACCCCAGGGCGAGCCGCAAACCATTGATCGGCTGCCGCCGGCCCAGGTCGAGCAACACAGTCAGGGCATTCTCAAAGCGTTGGTCGCTGCCGCCAAGGCTGACGGGCATGTGGATGAGCGTGAGCGGGCGTTGATCGAAGGCGAGTTCACCAAGCTCGACAACGACCGCGAACTGCAAGTCTGGCTGCATGCCGAGTTGAACAAGCCCCTCGACCCGGCCGACGTCGCCCGCGCCGCCGGCACCCCGGAAATGGCCGCCGAGATGTACATCGCCAGTGTGATGCTGGTGGACGAGGAAAACTTCATGGAGAAGGCCTACCTGGACGAACTGGCGCGCCAGCTGAAGCTGGAGCCGGGCCTGAAGGCGGAGCTGGAGAAACAGGTGCGCCTTAACGTCGAATAAAACCGCCTACCTGTCCACATGTGGGAGCGGGCCTGCTCCCACATTCAAACCGGGCTTGGTTCAAAGCGCCAGGGCGCCTGCCCCAAGGGCGGCGCTGGCACCTGCAGTGTCCCCGCAAACCATTGGTTAATACACGCCATCGCTCAGCTATACTCCCCTCCATTTGAATGGATCTGCGAGGAATTACTGTGAAGAACTGGACCCTGCGCCAACGGATTTTGGCGAGCTTTGCGGTAATTATCGCGATCATGCTGCTGATGGTCGTGCTCTCGTATTCGCGCCTGTTGAAAATCGAAACCAGTGAGAGCTCCGTGCGCGATGACGCGGTGCCTGGCGTGTTTTTCAGCTCGATGATTCGCAGCGCCTGGGTCGACAGCTACCTGCAAACTCAGGAATTGGTGGGCATCCACAAAAACCAGGGCATTTCCGAGGAGGACAAGCAGGACTACAAGTCTTTCGAGGCACGCCTTGAGAAATACATGGCCGACTACGCCCAGACGATCAACTTCACTCAGGATCGCAGCGATTTCGACGCCTTCGAAAAAATCCACCAGCGCTACAACCAGATCCTCGCCCAAGTGCTCCAGGCGCAGCAGAGCAACAACGCCGTGGAGGCCCTCAGGCTGTTCAACGAGCAACTGACGCCCGCCTGGGTCGCAGGCCGCGCGAAGCTCAATGACATCATCCAGCAGAACAAACAAGTTGCCGACGAGGCCACCGCCGCCATCGATGATGCCGTCGAGGCCGCGAAGATCAGCATGGGCGTCTCGCTGCTGCTGGCGGTGCTGGCCGCCGCGCTGTGTGGTCTGCTGTTGATGCGCGCAATCATGGCGCCGATGAAACGCATCGTCGATATCCTCGAAACCATGCGCACGGGCGACCTGAGCAAGCGCCTGAACCTGGAGCGCAATGACGAATTCAATATGGTCGAAACCGGCTTCAACGACATGATGACCGAGCTGACCGCGCTGGTCTCCCAGGCGCAGCGTTCGTCGGTGCAGGTCACCACCTCGGTGACCGAGATTGCCGCCACCTCCAAGCAGCAACAGGCCACGGCCACCGAAACCGCCGCCACCACCACTGAAATCGGCGCCACATCGCGTGAAATCGCCGCGACCTCCAAGGACCTGGTGCGCACCATGACCGAAGTGTCGACCGCCGCCGACCAGGCTTCGGTTGCCGCCGGTTCCGGTCAACAAGGCCTGGCACGCATGGAAGAAACCATGCATTCGGTGATGGGCGCCGCCGACTTGGTCAACGCCAAGCTGGCGATCCTCAATGAAAAGGCCGGCAACATCAATCAGGTGGTGGTGACCATCGTCAAAGTGGCTGACCAGACCAACCTGCTGTCCCTCAACGCCGCCATCGAGGCCGAGAAAGCCGGTGAGTACGGGCGCGGTTTTGCCGTGGTCGCCACCGAAGTCCGCCGCCTGGCCGACCAGACCGCCGTCGCGACGTACGACATCGAGCAGATGGTGCGCGAGATCCAGTCGGCCGTGTCGGCGGGCGTGATGGGCATGGACAAGTTTTCCGAAGAAGTGCGCCGCGGCATGTTCGAGGTGCAGCAAGTGGGCGAGCAACTGTCGCAAATCATCCACCAGGTGCAGGCCCTCGCGCCGCGGGTGTTGATGGTCAACGAAGGCATGCAGGCCCAGGCCACCGGCGCCGAGCAGATCAACCACGCGTTGGTGCAACTGGGCGATGCCAGCAGCCAGACCGTCGAGTCCCTGCGCCAGGCCAGCTTTGCCATCGATGAACTGAGCCAGGTCGCGGTGGGTCTGCGCAGTGGCGTGTCGCGTTTCAAAGTCTGATGAGCGATTTCGCGGCTAAACGCGGCGCCGTCGCGGCAGTGAAAAAGGCGTTGTTCCTGGTGTTCCACATCGGCAGTGAGCGCTTTGCCCTCAAGGCGACTGAAGTGGTCGAGGTGCTGCCGCGCCTGCCGCTCAAGCCCATCGCCCAGGCACCTGTGTGGGTGGCGGGCATCTTTGCCCATCGCGGCGCGCTGGTGCCGGTGATCGACCTGAGCGCACTGACCTTCGGTACCGTGGCCCATGCCCGTACCAGCACGCGGCTGGTGCTGGTCAATTATCAGCCACAACCCTGGAGCCAGGCGCGGTGGCTGGGCCTGATCCTGGAGCAGGCCACCGACACCCTGCGTTGCGACCCCGCCGAGTTCCAGCCCTATGGCCTGGATAACCGCCAGGCGCCCTACCTGGGGCCGGTGCGCGAAGATGCGCTGGGCTTGATGCAATGGATCGGCGTAGCCGAGCTGTTGACCGATGACGTGCGTGCGTTGCTGTTTTCCAGCGAGTTGAGCCTATGAGCAGTGATCCGCGCTTCTCGGCCTTTCTGAAAGAACGCATCGGCCTGGACGTCGCTTCGGTGGGCGAAGCGATCATCGAGCGTGCGGTGCGCCAGCGTTGCCAGGTGTCCCAGGCGCAGACCGCGGACGCGTACTGGCAGCTTCTGCACAGCTCCCATGATGAGCAGCAGGCACTGATCGAAGCGGTGATCGTTCCCGAAACCTGGTTTTTCCGCTACCCCGAGTCCTTTGCGACCTTGGCCCGCCTGGCCCATGCACGCCTGGCCGAGATCAAGCAGATGCGCGCCTTGCGCATTCTCAGCCTGCCCTGTTCCACCGGCGAAGAACCCTATTCGATTGCCATGGCCCTGCTCGACGCCGGCCTGGCGCCGCACCAATTCAAAGTGCAAGGGATGGACGTCAGCCCGCTGTCCGTGGAGCGTGCCCGCCGCGGTGTGTACGGCAAGAACTCCTTTCGCGGCGCCGATCTTGAATTTCGCGACCGGCATTTCACTGAAGACGGCGGTGCCTACCGCATCGCCGACCGGGTGCGCGAGCAAGTGCGCCTGCACGTCGGCAACCTGCTCGACCCGGCACTGTTGGCCAACGAGCCCAGCTACGATTTTGTGTTCTGTCGCAACCTGCTGATCTATTTCGATCAGCCCACCCAGAAGCAAGTCTTCGATGTGCTCAAGGAACTGACCCACGTCGACGGCGTGCTGTTTATCGGCCCGGCCGAAGGCAGCCTGCTGGGACGCCATGGCATGCGTTCGATTGGCGTGCCGCAATCCTTTGCGTTCAGTCGGCATGTGGCGTCGGCCGCCCCGGTCCCGGTGTTTGTACCGGTGCCGGCGCCCACGCCGCCGCGCAGTGCGGCACCTGTTGCGCTCAAGCCGCGCCCGTTCAGTACGGTCAGCGCCCGGACGGCGCCGGTCAAGGCACCGCACACGGAGGCCGGCGAGTTGCTCAACCAGATCGCCACCTTGGCCAATGAGGGCAAAAGTGCCGAGGCCCGGGCTGCGTGCGAGCGCTATCTGGGCAGTCATCCGCCGGCCGCCCAGGTGTTCTACTGGCTGGGCTTGCTCAGCGATGTGGCCGGCAATGCCCCGCAAGCCCAAGGGTATTACCGTAAAGCCTTATACCTTGAGCCGCAGCATCCGCAGGCCTTGATGCACCTGGCCGCGTTGCTGGAGGCCCAGGGCGACAGTGCGGGGGCGCGTCGTTTGCAGGCGCGCGCCGCGCGTAGCGAGCGAGCTGACAGTGAGTCCAAACGATGAGTAGCCCTGACGCGCTGGACACCGCAGGCCTGGACCTGACCCTGGCCGAAACCCAAGCCATCGACGACTGCTGGAACCGCATCGGCATTCATGGCGACAAATCCTGCCCCTTGCTGGCGGACCACATCCATTGCCGTAACTGCTCGGTGTATTCGGCCGCGGCCACGCGCCTGCTCGACCGCTATGCCCTGGCGCAGGACGAGCGTCCCGCGCAAGCCGCTGGCGAGCTCGATAACCCGGTGGCCACCCGCTCCTTGCTGATGTTCCGCCTCGGCGAAGAGTGGCTTGGCATCGCTACCCGTTGCCTGGTGGAAGTCGCGCCCTTGCAACCGATCCACTCCTTGCCGCACCAGCGCTCCCGCGCATTGCTGGGCGTGGCCAACGTACGCGGCGCATTGGTGGCTTGCCTGTCGCTGGTGGAACTGCTTGGCCTGGACAGCGCCAATACCGGCGCCACCGGCGGGCGCATCATGCCGCGCATGCTGATCATAGCCGCGCAGGATGGCCCGGTGGTTGTGCCGGTGGACGAAGTGGATGGCATCCATGCCATCGATGAGCGCACCTTGAGCGCCGCGTCGGCCTCCGGTACCCAGGCCAGCGCGCGTTTCACCCAGGGCGTATTGCAGTGGAAAGGCCGCAGCCTGCGCTGGCTGGACGAGGCTCAACTGTTGTCCGCCGTGACCCGGAGCTTCGCATGACCCCCGACCAGATGCGCGATGCCTCGCTGTTGGAACTGTTCAGTCTGGAAGCCGATGCGCAGACCCAGGTGCTCAGTGCAGGCCTGCTGGCCCTGGAGCGCAACCCGACCCAGGCCGACCAGCTTGAGGCCTGCATGCGCGCTGCGCACTCGCTCAAGGGCGCGGCGCGGATTGTCGGGGTGGATGCTGGCGTCAGCGTGGCCCATGTCATGGAGGACTGCCTGGTCAGCGCCCAGGAAGCGCGCTTGTACCTGCAGCCCGAACATATCGACGCGTTGCTGCAGGGTACGGATTTGCTGATGCGCATTGCCACCCCGGGCAATGACGTCGGGACGGCGGATATCCAGGCCTATGTGGCGCTGATGGAGCGCTTGCTGGACCCGTCGCACCCCACCGCCTTGGTCGCGCCGAAACCCGAACCCGCTCCCATGCCGGTGATCGAAGCGCTGCCGCCCGAACCTGAGCCTGCGCCCGCCGTCATCAGCGAGCCGCCGCGCCAGGGCAAGCGCATGACCGAAGGCGGTGAGCGCGTACTGCGGGTCACGGCGGAGCGCTTGAACAGCCTGTTGGACCTATCCAGCAAATCGTTGGTGGAAACCCAGCGACTCAAGCCTTACCTGGCCAGCCTGCAGCGCCTCAAGCGCCTGCAAAGCAACAGCCTGCGCGCCTTGGATACCCTGGAGGGCCACCTCAAGGTCGTCGATTTGAACCTTGAGGCCCACGAAGCGTTGGCCGATACCCGACGCTTGTTGAGTGAAGCCCAGGCGCTGCTGGCGCAGAAGCACGCCGAACTGGACGAGTATGGCTGGCAGGCCGGCCAGCGGGCCCAGGTGCTTTACGACACCGCGTTGGCCTGTCGCATGCGCCCGTTTGCCGATGTGCTGGCCGGGCAGGTGCGCATGGTGCGTGACCTCGGCCGCAGCCTGGGCAAGCAAGTGCGCCTGGAGATCGAGGGCGAAAAGACTCAGGTCGACCGCGATGTGCTGGAAAAGCTCGAGGCCCCACTCACGCATTTATTACGCAATGCCGTCGACCACGGCATCGAAATGCCCGAGCAGCGGCTGCTGGCGGGCAAGCCGGCGGAAGGCTTGATTCGCCTGCGCGCGTCGCATCAAGCCGGGCTGCTGGTGCTGGAGTTGAGCGATGACGGTAACGGCGTCGACCTTGAGCGCTTGCGCGGCACCATTGTCGACCGGCACCTGTCGCCTGTGGAAACCGCGTTGCGCCTGAGCGAGGAAGAACTGCTCACGTTCCTGTTCCTGCCGGGGTTCAGCCTGCGCGACAAGGTGACCGAAGTGTCCGGTCGCGGCGTCGGCCTGGATGCCGTGCAGCATATGGTGCGTCAACTGCGCGGCGCCGTGGTGCTGGAGCAGACGGCGGGGCAGGGCAGTCGCTTTCATCTGGAGGTGCCGTTGACCTTGTCGGTGGTGCGCAGCCTGGTGGTGGAGGTCGGTGAAGAGGCCTACGGCTTCCCGCTGGCGCACATCGAACGCATGTGCGACCTGGCGCCCGAGGACATTGTGCAACTGGAAGGGCGCCAGCATTTCTGGCACGAGGGCCGACATGTCGGCCTGGTGGCCGCCAGCCAGCTGTTGCAGCGACCACCGGGGCAAACCCCTTCGGATACCTTGAAAGTGGTGGTAATCCGCGAGCGCGATGCCGTGTATGGGATCGCCGTGGAGCGCTTTATCGGTGAGCGCACCCTGGTGGTATTGCCGCTGGATGATCGCCTGGGCAAGGTCCAGGATATTTCCGCCGGCGCCTTGCTCGACGATGGCTCGGTGGTGCTGATCGTCGACGTGGAAGACATGCTGCGTTCGGTGGACAAGTTGCTCAACACCGGCCGTCTGGAACGTATCGCCCGGCGCACCCGGCAGGCCACCGAAGCACCGCGCAAGCGGGTGCTGGTGGTGGACGACTCGCTGACCGTGCGTGAGCTGCAACGCAAGTTATTACTCAATCGCGGTTATGAAGTGGCTGTTGCGGTCGATGGCATGGATGGCTGGAACGCCTTGCGTTCCGAGGATTTCGACCTGCTTATCACTGATATTGATATGCCTCGCATGGACGGTATTGAATTGGTCACACTCTTGCGCCGTGACAGTCGCCTGCAATCGTTGCCGGTGATGGTGGTTTCCTACAAAGATCGGGAAGAAGACCGACGCCGAGGCCTCGACGCCGGCGCCGACTATTATCTGGCCAAAGCCAGCTTCCACGACGACGCCTTGCTCGACGCCGTGGTTGAACTGATCGGGGGCGCCCGGGCATGAGGATTGCGATCGTCAATGACATGCCCCTGGCCGTCGAGGCGTTGCGGCGGGCCTTGAGCCTGGAACCCGCGCACGAGGTGGTATGGGTGGCCAGTAATGGCCTGGAAGCGGTGCAGCGCTGTGCCGAACGGGTGCCGGACCTGATCCTGATGGACTTGATCATGCCGGTAATGGACGGCGTGGAGGCCACGCGGCAGATCATGGCCGAGACGCCCTGCGCGATTCTGCTGGTGACTGTCGATCGCCAGGCCAATATGAGCCGGGTGTTCGAAGCCATGGGCCACGGCGCCCTGGATGTGGTGGACACTCCGGCGCTCGGCGTGGGCAACCCCAGGGATGCGGCAGCGCCGTTGTTGCGCAAGATCCTCAACATTGGCTGGCTGATCGGCCAGCGTGGCCCCCGCGTGCGCGCTGAGACCGCACCGCAGCGCAGTACCGGCAAGCGGCAACGCCTGGTGGCCATTGGTTCGTCGGCGGGTGGCCCGGCGGCCCTGGAAGTGCTGCTCAAGGCTTTGCCGCGTGACTTTCCCGCCGCCATCGTGCTGGTCCAGCATGTGGACCAGGTGTTCGCCGCCGGCATGGCCGAGTGGTTGAGCAGTGCGTCCGGCCTGCCGGTGCGCCTGGCGCGAGAGGGTGAGCCACCGCAGAGCGGCGTGGTCTTGCTGGCCGGCACCAACCACCATATTCGCTTGTTGAAAAATGGCACGCTAGCCTATACCGCAGAGCCGGTGAACGAGATTTACCGGCCGTCCATCGACGTGTTTTTCGAAAGTGTCGCCAGCTATTGGATCGGTGACGCCGTCGGCGTACTGCTGACCGGCATGGGGCGCGACGGGGCCCAGGGCCTCAAGTTGATGCGCGAACAAGGATATTTGACCATCGCCCAGGACCAGTTGAGTTCGGCGGTGTATGGGATGCCCAAAGCGGCGGCGGCGATTGACGCCGCTGTTGAAATTCGCCCACTGGATAGAATTGCGCCGCGATTGCTGGAGGTCTTTGCATGATCGAACATCTCCGGCCGTGCTGGTTTGCAGGCAGTAATTCAGGTGACTGCTCATGAATGATTTACAGCTCGACGACTTCAAGACCGACGAAAACGCCGCCATGGTGCTGCTGGTCGACGACCAGGCCATGATCGGCGAAGCCGTGCGGCGCGGCCTGGCCCATGAAGAAAACATCGATTTCCACTTTTGCGCCGACCCGCACCAGGCGATCGCCCAGGCGATTCGCATCAAGCCGACCGTGATCCTGCAGGACCTGGTCATGCCCGGCCTCGACGGCCTGACCCTGGTGCGCGAATACCGCAACCACCCGGCCACGGCGAATATCCCGATCATCGTGCTTTCCACCAAGGAAGACCCGCTGATCAAGAGCGCCGCCTTTGCCGCCGGGGCCAACGATTACCTGGTCAAGCTGCCGGACAATATCGAACTGGTGGCGCGCATTCGCTATCACTCGCGCTCCTACATGACCCTGTTGCAGCGCGACGCGGCTTACCGTGCGCTGCGGGTCAGCCAGCAACAGTTGCTGGACACCAACCTGGTGCTGCAACGGCTGATGAACTCCGATGGCCTGACGGGGCTGTCCAATCGCCGTCACTTCGACGAATACCTGGAACTGGAATGGCGCCGTGCCATGCGCGACCAGACCCAGCTCTCCTTGCTGATGATCGATGTGGACTTCTTCAAGACCTACAACGACAGCTTTGGCCACGTCGAGGGTGACGAAGCCTTGCGCAAAGTCGCCAACACCATCCGCGAAGCCAGCAGCCGTCCCTCGGACCTGCCGGCACGCTATGGCGGCGAAGAGTTCGCGCTGGTGCTGCCCAACACCTCGCCGGGCGGTGCGCGGCTGGTGGCGGAAAAACTGCGCATGGCGGTGGCCGCCCTGAAAATCCCGCATATCGCGCCGGCGGAAGGGTCGAGCCTGACCATCAGCATTGGGTTGTCGACGTTGACACCCGTACAGGGCACCGATTGTCGGCAGTTGATCATGGCGGCGGACAAGGGACTGTATATGGCCAAGCATAATGGGCGTAATCAGGTGGGTATCGAATAATTCAAGGCCGGCGCAAAGCCAAATGTGGGAGGGGGGCTTGCCCCCGATAGCGGTGTGTCAGTCACAACTTCATTGGCAGACAGACTGCCATCGGGGGCAAGCCCCCTCCCACATTTGGCTCTTCGTCGGTCTTGGGATTGTGTACAAACCTCTGCCTTTTCGGCCGGGTGGACTGCCGTTTCCAGGCGTTTGCCGTTATACTCGCCGGCTTTCAAAAGTTCGCCAACGAGTGCTGCCCGCCATGGAAATCAACCCGATCCTTAACACCATCAAGGACCTGTCCGAGCGCTCCGAAACTATTCGGGGGTATCTTTGACTACGATCAAAAGCATGAGCGTCTGACCGAAGTCAATCGCGAGCTTGAAGATCCGAGTGTCTGGAACAAACCCGAGTACGCCCAGGAACTGGGGCGCGAGCGCGCTGCGCTGGCGCAGATCGTCGACACCCTTGACGAACTGAACACCGGCCTGGCCGATTGCCGTGACCTGCTGGACATGGCCGTCGAAGAAGATGACGAAGGCGCAGTGGGCGATGTTGTCGCCGAGCTTGCCCGTCTCGAGGAAAACCTCGCCAAGCTTGAATTCCGCCGCATGTTCAGCCATGAAATGGACCCGAACAACGCCTACCTGGATATCCAGGCCGGTTCCGGTGGCACCGAGGCCCAGGACTGGGCCAATATCCTGCTGCGCATGTACCTGCGCTGGGCCGACAAGCGCGGTTTCGACGCAACCATCATGGAGCTGTCCGCCGGTGAAGTCGCCGGTATCAAGGGCGCGACCGTGCACATCAAGGGCGAATACGCCTTTGGCTGGTTGCGTACCGAGATCGGCGTGCACCGTCTGGTGCGCAAGAGCCCGTTCGACTCCGGCAACCGTCGCCATACTTCCTTCTCGGCGGTGTTCGTCTCCCCGGAGATCGACGACAAGGTGGAAATCGAGATCAACCCGGCCGACCTGCGCATCGACACTTACCGCTCCTCCGGCGCCGGTGGCCAGCACGTAAACACCACCGACTCGGCCGTACGTATCACCCACGTACCGACCAACACCGTGGTCAGCTGCCAGAACGAGCGCTCCCAGCACGCCAACAAGGACACCGCCATGAAAATGTTGCGGGCCAAGTTGTACGAGCAGGAAATGCAGAAGCGCAACGCTGCGTCCCAGGCGCTGGAAGACACCAAGTCGGACATCGGCTGGGGCCACCAGATCCGTTCTTACGTGCTCGATGCGTCGCGGATCAAGGATTTGCGCACTAACATCGAACGCAGCGACTGCGACAAGGTGCTCGACGGTGATATCGACGAATACCTGGAAGCCAGCCTGAAGTCCGGCCTGTAACACCCTCTGTGGGAGCGGGGGGGACGTCTAGTCCTTGCCCTGCGATCCCCAGGCCGCAGGCCTGGGGGCAACGAACCTTGATGGAAAATTTAAGACATGAGCGACCAACAACTCGACCCGCAAGCCCTGCAACAGGAAGAAAACTCCCTGATCGCCCTGCGCAAGGAAAAGCTTGCTGCCGAGCGCGCCAAGGGTAACGCCTTCCCCAACGACTTCCGCCGCGACAATTACTGCGATGCCCTGCAGAAACAGTACGCGGACAAGACCAAGGAAGAGCTGGCAGAAGCGGCGATCCCGGTCAAGGTGGCGGGTCGCATCATGCTCAACCGTGGCTCGTTCATGGTGATCCAGGACATGACCGGGCGCATCCAGGTCTACGTCAACCGCAAGACCCTTTGCGAAGAAACCCTGGCTTCGGTGAAAACCTGGGACATGGGCGACATCATCGCAGCCGAAGGCACCCTGGCCCGTTCCGGCAAGGGTGACCTGTACGTCGAGATGACCAGCGTGCGTCTGCTGACCAAGTCCCTGCGCCCGCTGCCGGACAAGCACCACGGCCTCACCGACACCGAGCAGCGCTACCGCCAACGCTATGTTGACCTGATCGTCAACGAAGACGTGCGCCAGACCTTCCGCGTGCGTTCGCAGGTCATCGCCCACATCCGCAGCTTCCTGGCCCAGCGTGATTTCCTCGAAGTGGAAACGCCGATGCTGCAAACCATCCCGGGTGGCGCTGCGGCCAAGCCGTTCGAAACCCACCACAATGCGCTGGACCTGCCAATGTTCCTGCGGATCGCGCCGGAGCTGTACCTCAAGCGCCTGGTGGTCGGCGGTTTCGAGAAGGTGTTCGAGATCAACCGCAACTTCCGTAACGAAGGCGTCTCGACCCGGCACAACCCTGAATTCACCATGTTGGAGTTCTACCAGGCCTACGCCGACTACGAAGACAACATGGACCTGACCGAAGAACTGTTCCGCGAACTGGCGCAGCTGGTGCTGGGCAGCACCGACGTGCCATACGGCGACAAGGTGTTCCACTTCGGCGAGCCGTTCGTGCGCCTGTCGGTGTTCGACTCGATCCTCAAGTACAACCCTGAGTTGACCGCTGACGATCTGAACGACATTGACAAGGCCCGCGCCATCGCCAAAAAAGCCGGCGCCAAGGTGCTGGGCTTCGAAGGCCTGGGCAAACTGCAGGTGATGATTTTCGAAGAGCTGGTCGAGCACAAGCTGGAACAGCCGCACTTCATTACCCAGTACCCGTTCGAAGTGTCGCCGCTGGCGCGTCGTAACGACGACAACCCGAACGTTACCGACCGTTTCGAGCTGTTCATTGGCGGCCGTGAAATCGCCAACGCCTATTCCGAGCTTAACGACGCGGAAGATCAGGCCGAGCGCTTCATGGCGCAGGTGGCCGACAAGGACGCCGGCGATGATGAAGCCATGCACTACGATGCCGACTTCGTACGTGCCCTGGAATACGGCATGCCGCCCACCGCCGGTGAAGGTATCGGCATCGACCGCCTGGTGATGCTGCTCACCAACTCGCCGTCGATTCGCGATGTGATCTTGTTCCCGCACATGCGGCCACAAGCATAAAAAGCAGCCGCCTTCCTAGTAAGGCGGCTTTTTTTTGACTCAAGGGCGCAAGCGTCAAGCCGCAAGCTGCAAGCTTTCCGTGTCCGCCTTAACTTGTCGCTTGGAGCTTGAAGCTTGCAACTTTATTCCCCTTCTTCCGTTGCTGCCTCTGTGGCCGATAGCGTCCAGTACCAGGGCCGCAAGGCCAGCCGCCGGGGCAGCGAACAACGCCGGCAAGACATTCTCGATGCGGCCATGCGCATCGTGGTACGCGACGGGGTACGTGCGGTACGTCACCGGGCCGTGGCGGCGGAGGCCGGCGTGCCGTTGTCGGCCACCACCTACTACTTCAAAGACATCGATGACCTGCTCACCGACACCTTCGCCCAATACGTCGAACGCAGCGCCGCGTTCATGGGCAAACTGTGGGTGCGCAACGAAGGCCTGCTGCGCGAGATGGTCGCCTATGGTGATGGCAGCCCGGCGTCGCGCTCGCAGCTGGCCGATGACATTGCGCGGCTGACCGCCGACTATGTGCAGCGCCAACTGACCAACCGTCGCGAATACCTGATGGCCGAGCAGGCCTTTCGCCAGGAAGCCTTGTTGAATCCGCGCCTTGCCGAACTGGTGCGTTCCCACCAACAGATTCTGTTGCAAGGCACCGGGCAGTTTTTCCAGGTATTGGGCTCGCGCGAGCCGCAGCAGGATGCCAAGGTGTTGACGGCGATTATCAGTCGGATGGAATATCAGGGCCTGTTGGGCAGCGCAGAGCCGCTGACCGGTGACGAAATGCTGGAGATACTCAAGCGTTACATGCACTTGGTGTTGGCTTCAGTCTGATACCAGAAAGGCCACGTTCAAAGAGGAAGCACCGGGTGGACGATTACCAGCAGACGATACGCAGCTTGTCCGATCGCATTGTGCTGGCGCAAACGCCGATCCGCGTCCTCGACGCCGTGAAGTGGGACGAAAACATTCGCCAGGGCTTTCTCAAGGCCAAGGGCAAGGCCATGCCCGCCGTGGATCGCGATTACTACCTGAACCGGCCGTTGTCGTTCGATTCGAGCGCGGTCAAGCTGGAGTTCCAGAACATCGAGCGCGACATTACCCGGCGTCTCGGCCAGTTCAGCCCGGTAGGGCAGATCATGCGCCGCATGTGCCGGGAATACCGCATGGTCGTGCGGATGCTCGAAGCCCGTGGCACCGAGGACTTCGGCCTGATCTCCCAGGAACTCTACGGCGCCGCTTCCGACGCCTTCCACGCCGGCGACCCGACGCTGGCGGACCTGGGCCTGATGCTCTCGGACTATCTGAACAATATCGACGGCCGTGGCGACCTCAAGGACGAAGCCAAGACCCTGACCGCCAAGGATGCCGTCGCCTTGCTGCAAACACGCTTGAACAAGGTATTCGGCGAGGCCGAGGAGACCATCCGTGTGTTCGAATCCGATGGCATCGTCGCCGACGCAGCCGCGGGCGCCGACTACATCAAGATCCGCGCCGACGCGATGTTCAACGACCGTGACGTGCGCGCCCTGGAAGTGCACGAAGGCCTGGTGCATGTGGGCACCACCCTCAATGGCCAGAACCAGCCGATCTGCACGTTCCTGTCCAAGGGGCCGCCCTCGTCCACCGTGACTCAGGAAGGCCTGGCGATCCTGATGGAAATCATCACGTTTGCTTCCTACCCCAGCCGGCTGCGCAAACTGACCAACCGCACCCGCGCCATCCATATGGTGGAGGAGGGCGCCGACTTCCTGCAGGTGTTCGAGTTCTTCCGCGAGCAAGGCTTTGAAATGGCTGAAAGCTACGGCAACGCCAGCCGTGTGTTCCGTGGCTCGGTGCCGACCGGCCTGCCGTTTACCAAGGATTTGTCCTACCTCAAGGGCTTTATCATGGTCTACAACTACATCCAGTTGGCCGTGCGCAAGGGCAAGCTGGAACAGGTGCCGTTGTTGTTCTGCGGCAAGACCACGCTCGAAGATATGCGCACCTTGCGCCAACTGGTCGACGAAGGCCTGGTGGTGCCGCCCAAGTACCTGCCCGAGCAGTTCCGCGACATGAACGCACTGGCGGCCTGGATGTGCTTTTCCAACTTTCTCAACCATTTGAGCCTGGACCGGATCGAGGCTGACTATTCCAATATCCTTTGACCGCGCGGGAGTTCACCTGGGATCTCCCAAGCTCGCCAATTTCATCTCACTCACGAGGCTTCAACGGATGAGAATCCTCGGCATTCTGTGCCTGCTACTGACATTGAACGGCTGCAGCGCCCTGCTGTTCTACCCGGAGCCCGGCCTGCCGTTCACGCCGGAAAAAGCCCACCTGGCGTATCGCGACGTCACCCTCACCACCGCCGACGGCGTGAAACTGCACGCCTGGTGGCTGCCGGCCAAGCCTGGCGTGCCCCTCAAAGGCACTGTGCTGCACCTGCACGGCAACGGTGGCAACCTGGCGTGGCATCTGGGCGGCAGTTGGTGGTTGCCGGAGCAGGGCTACCAGGTGCTGTTGCTTGACTATCGCGGTTATGGGCTTTCGCAAGGCAAGCCGTCATTGCCGGCAATCTATCAGGACGTGGACGCTGCCTTCAGCTGGCTGGATCAGGCGCCCGAAGCCCAGGGGCAGCCGTTGGTAGTGCTTGGCCAGAGCCTGGGCGGCGCCTTGGCCGTGCATTATCTGGCCGCTCACCCCGAGCGCCAATCCCGGCTCAAGGCCCTGGTATTGGATGGTGTGCCTGCCAGTTATCGTGACGTGGGACAATTTGCCCTGAGCACATCCTGGTTAACATGGCCGTTGCAGGTGCCTCTGTCCTGGCTGGTGCCCGACGCCGACAGCGCGATCAACGCCATGCCCCAGCTCACGGGCGTTCCCAAACTGCTGTTTCACAGCCTGGATGATCCGATTGTGCCTGTGTCCAACGGCCTACGCCTGTATCAAGCCGCGCCACCGCCCAGGGTGCTGCAGCTGACGCGAGGCGGGCATGTGCAGACGTTTGCCGACAAGACCTGGCAGACCGTCATGCTGCGTTACCTGGATGACCCGCAGCATTTCAACGGCCTGCGGCGTCTGGGCGAAATTCCGAATTACCCCCTTTCTAAAGTTGACCCATCAGAGAGCCCGCAATGAGTGAAGAGCGCAACATGATCCCGCTGATTCTCACGGGGATCGGCACCATTATCGGTACGGTCGGTTGTTTGTGGTACTACGGCTACCTGCACTTCGCCAAGCCGGAAGATGCGCTGCTGCTCAGTGAATTCACGATGCTCAAGACCGTGCCGGGTGAGGACTACAAGGTTTCACTGACCCCTGCCGCGCAAGTGGCGCAGTGCGTGGAGGGCGTGCTGGTGATGTTCGATACCGACCAGAAAGGCCTGAGCGGCGTACTGGTGAACAACAAGAAACAGGCAGTGCGCTGTATCGGGCAAGAAACCCCGCAATTGCAACAATGAATGCTGCTCGCCCGTCGTGGGAAAGTGCCGCCACTCGTACGGATTATTGATTTAAAGCCGGTCAGTCATTGGGCTGGGCGGAACCATCCTGACTCATCCACCACAGATTATGGGCTGATTAGCGCTGCTGATCGGCCCATTTTATTCATTGATAGGGGTGAGCATTTATGGCAGGAATCAACGGAATGTCGGGTGCCGGAAACATGGGTGGCATGGGTGGCATGGGCGGCATGGGTGGTGCGAGCGGCGCTGGCAATAGCCAGGGAGGCTCTCAAGGCCTCGACAAGCAGATTGAAGATGTACAAAATCAGATCCAGAACCTTAAAGCGAAAGGCTCTCAAGGCAGCCAGGAAAATAGTGGTGCCGGTGGGGAGGCTCCCCTCAAGGCGTTGGAGGAGCTGCTGAAGAAGCTGCTCGCGCAGAAAGCCGACGGTGCGCAAGGCGCTCAAGGCGCTCAAGGCGCGGAAGATGGCCAAAGCGGTGGGCAGAGCGCGGGCCAGGGCCAGATCCAGCAGCCGGACTATCAAGGTTCAGGCCAAATCGGCAACTGATCAAGCTGCTGGGAAAAACCGCCTGTAGGGGCGGTTTTTTTTGTGTATCAGATGGTCAGTCGTCGGTCTTGGCAGGAATGCCTGGAACCTTATTTCGTCAGATACCACACAAAGCGTTGTCACTCACACGGTTTGAGGCGAGGATGGAATTCAAGATTCCAGTGCTGGAAAATATGCTGATCATGGCAAGGCAGCATGTGGCGATTGAACAGGAAGCTGCTCGCCGCAGCAGGCTTGATAGCCAGGTAGATAAGCAGGCGGGTGCGCAGATTCAAATGCCGGCTGATGATACCGGTCGTACCGTACAGTTCGACGAGCCCAAAAAAAACCCACCGTGAGGTGGGTTTTTTATGCCGCTTCAATCAATCAGTTAGCAACGGACGAGCGCGGCTTGACTGGCTGGTTGTCGTTGGAGATCGTCACTTCAACGCGACGGTTCATCGCACGGCCGGAGACGCTGCCGTTGTCGGCAACCGGATATTCCTTGCCGTAACCCTGGGTCACGATGCGCGAAATATCCACGCCTTGCTGGGCCAGTGCACGCTGTACGGAAGCTGCACGGCGCTCGGACAGGCTCTGGTTGTACGAGTCGGAACCGGTGCTGTCGGTGTAGCCTTCGACGATCACTTTACGGTCCGGGTTGTCGCGCAGGAACTGAGCCAGCTTGGTGATGTTGACCAGGCCGCTGGACTTCAAGTCGGACTTGTTGGTGGCAAACAGCACGTCACCGAAAGTCACCAGGGTGCCGCGATCGGTTTGCTTGGCGTTCAAGCTGTTTTGCAGTTGCTTGATCTGCGCGTCACGGGCGTCCAGCAGGGCGCGGGCACGTTCGTCGCCAGCGTTTTTCAGCTTGGATTCGGATTCACGCAGGGAAATGGTGTCTTTCGCCACTTCTACACGCTGGTTGGTCAGGTAAGCCAGTTGGTCGACTTTCTTCTCGTCTTCCTTGTCGCGGTAGGCCTTGTCTGCCTTGTCCAGCCATTCACTGGCGTCTTTGGTTTCCAGCGCTGCGAGCTTGGTAGCCTGCGGGTTGGTTTGCAGGGCCGTGAAGTTGGTCCGTGCGTTTTCCAGATTCGCGTTCGGCGGGGTGGAGCAGGCTGCCAAGGCAACGCTCATCGCCAACAGGGCAGGGATCATCAATTGTTTACGCATAGTCGTGTCGTCCTTTCAATTCGATATCAGGTGCGATGCAATCAAGGGGCAGCGGCTTACTTCTGCTGGATAGCAGCCGGGCGCATGCCTTCCTTACGCAACTCGTCAACTGCTTTCTGGGAATCCTTCACCGCTTGTTCGGCCTTGGCAGCCTGGGCTTTACGCTCAGCGACACGAGCATCCCACTCGGCTTGTTCAGCCAACATACGGGCTTTGTCGTAGTTCTTGTCGTGCATGGCGATTTCAGCTTCTTTGAGCTTGTCCTGGGCCGACTTCATTTCCACGGCTGCGAACTCGGTGCCGCCGGCGCTGACCGCGCTGTTGACCGCAGACTGGGTCACTGCGTATTGCTCGGTCGGCGGGTTACCGGCGCAACCTGCCAGAACGAAGCTGGTGCCGATTGCCAGCGCGGCCAATTTAAGCCCGCGCAGGTGGTTAAACGAGGATTTGGCAGTGCTGGTCTTCATCGTCTTCAACTCCATTGGGTAACTCCTGAAAAACATCAAAATCCATCGTGGTGTTCGTTTGCGGGCCCGGCTGCGAAGCACATGACGCCAGTTCAAACGAGCGTTCCAAGTGATGGCTTACTGGCTGTGACCGGAGGCTTTTTTCAAAAGTTCAGCGAAGATGGCGATTTGCCTAAAAAAATATCTGACTGATCGGTCAGCTTAAGAAAATTGGAACTTTCAGCACGCACAACGGTACTCCGGGCCGCTGAAAAGCCCGGAATACAAGGGTTAAATTGGAATGGAGGAAACTGTGATCAGTGCTTCTGTTCGTCAGCACCGGCTGACAAATCATGCAGATAGCGGCGTGACAGTGTCAGAAATCGCGGTGTGGGGCCGACGTCTTCATACAGCGGATCGCCTTCCTCGTCGGTGGCGATCACCTGCTGCCCTTTCACGTAAGGGAAGCTGGCTTCCAGCTCTTCAAGGGCGGCGCCGATCAGCTCGCCGAGCAGCTCTTCGGCGTGACGCTTGGGGTACATCTCGGCCAGGGCGGCCAGCCTCGCGGCGGCCTCCACATCCAGATGAATGGCGTATTCGGTTTTGGTCAGTTGACCCTTGGCGGTCTCTTCCCAATGCTGGGGCAGGTCTCGAATTTTCATGGCAACCTCAATAATGAGTGTCCAGCCACCGGTGTGGATAACGCGGCGACTTGATCTTGAGACTAGCTGCAAGCGGCAAGGTTTAAAGTGTCTTGTCAGAAACCTGCGCCGACGGCACTCTGGAACACCTGCGCGTCCCGGATTTCTGGCTGGAGATTGGCTGATGAGTGATATCGATGCACGCTTGCGTGAGGATGTTCACCTGCTGGGTGAACTGTTGGGCAACACCATTCGAGAACAGTACGGCGATGATTTTCTCGACAAGATCGAGCAGATCCGTAAAGGCGCCAAGGCTGACCGGCGCGGCGCGGGCGATGAACTCAGCGCGAGTCTGAACCCACTGCAGGAAGACGAACTGCTGCCTGTAGCCCGGGCCTTCAACCAGTTCCTCAACCTGGCCAACATTGCCGAGCAGTACCAGTTGATTCACCGGCGCGATGAATCGCAGCCGGCGCCCTTCGAGTCCCGCGTATTGCCCGAACTGTTGGCGCGCCTGCAAAGTGAAGGGCACAGCGATGAATCCCTGGCGCGCCATTTGGCGCGGCTGGAGATCGAACTGGTGCTCACCGCCCACCCCACCGAAGTCGCACGTCGCACCCTGATCCAGAAGTACGACGCGATCGCCGCGCAACTGGCGCTGCAGGATCACCGTGATCTCACCAGCGCCGAGCGCGAGCAAATCCGTGAACGTTTGCAACGATTGATCGCCGAGGCCTGGCACACCGAGGAAATCCGTCGCGTGCGGCCTACGCCGGTGGATGAAGCCAAATGGGGCTTTGCAGTCATCGAGCATTCGTTGTGGCAGGCCATCCCGAATTATTTGCGCAAGGCCGACCAGGCCTTGCATGCCGCGACCGGTCTGCACCTGCCGCTTGAGGCTGCGCCGATACGATTTGCCTCGTGGATGGGCGGCGACCGTGACGGCAACCCGAACGTCACGGCGCCGGTCACCCGTGAAGTATTGCTGCTGGCGCGCTGGATGGCGGCGGATTTGTACCTGCGCGATATCGATCAACTCGCCTCCGAGTTGTCCATGCAACGGGCCAGTGCGGCCTTGCAGGCCCAGGCGGGAGACAGCGTCGAACCCTACCGTGCGGTGCTCAAGCAGTTGCGCGAACGTCTGCGCGCCACGCGCCAGTGGGCCCATTCCTCGCTAAAGGAAAATACACCGGCACCGGCGCAGGTGTTGCAGGACAATCGCGACCTGCTCGGCCCGTTGCAGCTGTGCTATCAGTCGCTGCATGAGTGCGGGATGGGCGTGATCGCCGACGGCCCGTTGCTCGATTGCCTGCGCCGCGCCGTGACCTTTGGCCTGTTCCTGGTACGCTTGGATGTGCGCCAGGATTCCGCGCGTCACGCCTCGGCCATGAGCGAAATCACCGACTACCTTGGCCTCGGACGTTATGAGGACTGGGACGAAGAAGCGCGCATCGACTTTCTGAGCAAAGAACTGGGCAATCGTCGACCGCTGCTGCCAGGTTATTTCAAGCCGTCGCAGGACACGGCGGAAGTCTTGAACACCTGCCGGGAAATCGCCGCGGCACCGGCCGCGTCGCTGGGCTCCTATGTCATTTCCATGGCCGGTGCCGCTTCGGATGTGCTGGCGGTGCAACTGCTGCTCAAAGAGTCCGGCGTGCAGCGGCCAATGCGCGTAGTACCGCTGTTCGAGACCCTGGCCGACCTGGATAACGCCGGGCCGGTGATGGAGCGGTTGTTGCAGCTGCCGGGCTATCGCGCGCGGCTGCAAGGCCCGCAGGAAGTGATGATCGGCTATTCGGACTCGGCCAAGGACGCCGGCACCACCGCTGCCGCCTGGGCGCAGTACCGGGCGCAGGAACGCCTGGTGGACATCTGCCGTGAGCAGCAAGTGGAATTGCTGTTGTTCCACGGTCGTGGTGGCACCGTTGGCCGTGGCGGTGGCCCGGCGCATGCGGCGATTCTGTCGCAGCCGCCGGGCTCGGTGGCGGGGCGGTTCCGCACGACCGAACAAGGCGAGATGATCCGCTTCAAGTTCGGCCTGCCGGACATTGCCGAGCAGAACCTCAACCTCTACCTGGCGGCGGTGCTCGAAGCCACGCTGTTGCCACCGCCGCCGCCGGAACCGGCCTGGCGTCATTTGATGGACGAATTGGCGGCCGACGGTGTCAGCGCCTACCGCGCGGTGGTGCGGGAAAATCCGCAATTCGTCGAGTATTTCCGCCAGTCCACACCGGAGCAGGAGCTGGGCCGTTTGCCGTTGGGCAGCCGCCCGGCCAAGCGGCGTGCCGGCGGTATTGAAAGCCTGCGCGCGATTCCCTGGATCTTCGGCTGGACCCAGACCCGCTTGATGCTGCCCGCCTGGCTCGGCTGGGAAGCGGCATTGAGCAAGGCCCTGGAGCGCGGCGAGGGTGAGTTGCTTGGGCAGATGCGTGAGCAGTGGCCGTTCTTCCGCACGCGCATCGATATGCTGGAAATGGTGCTGGCCAAGGCCGACGCCGATATCGCCCGCCTCTATGATGAGCGTCTGGTGCAGCCGGACTTGCTGCCACTGGGCGCGCATTTACGCGACCTATTGTCGCAGGCCTGTGAGGTGGTGCTTGGCCTGACCGGCCAGTCGCAACTGTTGGCCCACAGTCCGGACACCCTGGAGTTCATCCGCCTGCGCAACACCTACCTCGATCCCCTGCATCTGTTGCAGGCTGAATTGCTCGCACGCTCGCGCCAACGCGAAGCGGCGCAAGACAGCCCTCTGGAACAGGCGTTGCTGGTGTCCGTCGCTGGTATTGCTGCAGGTTTGCGCAACACCGGTTGAGGTTTTTCGCGTGTTCTCAACGGCTTGCGAATGAACGGCGACGACCGCCCTGAAAAGGGCGGTCGTTGTTTGAGGGGCAGGGTTGCGCTCAGGCAAACCCGTTGGCCGACGCAGGCCTGGCGCGGGTTTCTCCTACTTTTGGCGGCTTGTGTGGCAAGGGCCTGCTGTGTATCTTGATCAGCCTTTGGCCGTTTGATCGGCCTGGAACCACATTTTTACGAGATTGGCCCCACGCGGCGAATCCGAGCGTCATCTCTATAAAAAATTGAGGAGCACATCGATGCGCGTCATTCTGCTGGGAGCTCCCGGGGCCGGTAAAGGTACTCAGGCTAAGTTCATCACTGAAAAATTCGGCATTCCACAAATCTCCACCGGCGACATGCTGCGCGCGGCCGTCAAGGCCGGCACCGAACTGGGCCTGATCGCCAAGAGCGTGATGGACAGCGGTGGCCTGGTCTCCGATGACCTGATCATCAACCTGGTCAAGGAACGCATCAGCCAGGAAGACTGCAAGAACGGTTTCCTGTTCGACGGCTTCCCGCGCACCATTCCCCAGGCTGAAGCCCTGGTCAAAGCCGGTGTCGAGTTGGACGCCGTGGTGGAAATCGCCGTTGAGGACGAAGAAATCGTCCAGCGCATTGCCGGTCGTCGCGTTCACGAAGGCTCGGGCCGCGTGTACCACGTCGTCTACAACCCGCCGAAGGTTGAAGGCAAGGACGATGTCACCGGTGAAGACCTGGTACAGCGCAAAGACGATACCGAAGAAACCGTGCGTCATCGCCTGTCGGTCTACCATTCCCAGACCAAGCCGCTGGTGGACTTCTACCAGAAGCTGTCCGCTGCCCAGGGCAAGCCGAAATACAGCCACATCCCTGGCGTCGGCTCCGTGGAGGCGATTACGGCCAAGGTGCTGCAAGCACTGAGCTGATGCGTTGATCGGCTGCATTGACAACGGCCCGCTTGCGGGCCGTTGTTGTTTATACTGGCGCACTTTTTTCGACTTGGACATCCACACCCATGAGCACCCTGCTGGCCCTGGACACCGCGACTGAAGCTTGCTCGGTTGCCTTGCTGCACGATGGCAAAGTAACCAGCCACTACGAGGTGATCCCGCGCCTGCACGCGCAGAAGCTGTTGCCGATGATCAAGCAACTGCTGGAAGACGCCGGCACCAGCCTGGCCGCCGTGGATGCCATCGCTTTCGGCCGTGGCCCCGGCGCGTTTACCGGCGTGCGCATTGCCATTGGCGTGGTGCAGGGCCTGGCGTTTGCGCTGGAGCGTCCCGTATTGCCGGTCTCCAACCTGGCGGTACTGGCCCAACGTGCGCTGCGTGAACATGGCGCCTCGCAAGTGGCGGCGGCGATCGATGCGCGGATGGATGAAGTGTATTGGGGCTGCTACCGCGAGACGGCGGGCGAGATGCGCCTGGTCGGCGTGGAAGCGGTGCAGGCACCGGAATCATCCGTACTGCCCGACGATGCGCTCGGTGATTGGTTCGGCGCTGGCACCGGTTGGGGATATGGGGCGCGGATCGGTGTCCAACTGGCTGGCCAGGACGCCACGATGCTGCCCCATGCAGAGGATTTGCTGACCTTGGCGCGCTTTGCATTCGAGCGTGGCGAGGCCATCGCGGCAGATCAGGCGGCGCCGGTGTACTTGCGCGACAAGGTCGCGCAAACCAAGGCGGAACGCGGGATTATTTGACGCCAAAGATGATGGCATTTTGAGTTAAATTTCGCCAATCGTCAGAATTCGCACCGGTTTTTAAACCTTTTACCAATTATGTGTTCTAGTTATCACCAGAGCATTTGCGCGCTACGGATCGCGCCACTAAAATGCCATTACTGATAGCGAGTTCGCGCCTATGCGTATTGATGGCTTTTCCTCACAGTCGTACCCGATCAAGCGTAAGCCGCGCAAGGCGAACGCTACGGTGGACGATTTGGTCGAGGACTCGCCGGACTTCATTGAAGTCCAATCCGACGCGCAGGCCGGTACCCAAGCTCGTATCAGCGGTCTTCCCGCCCGTCAGCAAGACATGGTCTTCCCCCGCTCCATGAGCAAAAGCGTAGCGACGGCCCTGGCCAGCTACCTGACCACCGCCGGTTTTGTCGAATGGGATATGGAAGTGCTGGGTCTCGATATCCACATCTGATGCGCCTGCCTTACTACATCGGCTGCCCGTCCTGGAGTGAAAACGCCTGGCGCGAGTACCTGTACCCCGCCGATGCACGTTCCAACGATTACCTCGGGCTCTACGCCCAGGTCTTCAACGCCGTTGAAGGCAACACCACTTTTTATGCTCGACCCTCGGCCGCGACCGTGCAGCGCTGGGCCGACATCATGCCCGATGACTTTCGCTTCACCGCCAAATTCCCGGGTGATATCAGCCATGCCGGTGACTTGCGCGAACAACTGCCGGCGGCGGAAAGTTTTATCGGCTTGATGAGCCCGCTGGGCGAGCGTGTGTCGCCGTTGTGGCTGCAACTGTCGAAGGGTTTTACCCCGCACCGCCTCGGTGAGTTGGCCGGGTTCCTCGATGGCATTGATCGTCCACTGGCGGTTGAAGTGCGTCACGATGAGTTCTTCGCCAAAGGCGAGGCCGAGCGCATGCTCAACCGCCTGTTGCGTGACCGTGGCGTCGAGCGCGTGTGTCTCGATCCGCGCGCGCTGTTCAGTTGCACCTCCACCTCGGCGGCCGTCCTGCATGCCCAATCGAAAAAGCCCAGGGTGCCCCCGCGTCCGGCGGCGTTGACTCAATGTCCCCAAGTGCGCTTTATCGGGCACCCCGAGCTTGAAGCCAACGATCCGTTCCTGATGCCCTGGGTTGAAAAGATCGCCAGTTGGATCGAAGAGGGGCGCACCCCCTACATGTTCCTGCACACCTCGGACAACCGCCTCGCTGCCCAATTGGCCTTGCGTTTCCATGACCAACTGATGGCACGTTTGCCGGGGCTTGCGCCGCTGCCGACCTTGCATCGAGAACCCGTGGCGGAGCAACTGGGGTTACTCTAGGGCTCTTTTCCCCGCCAGGAGCCCGTCATGGATGCCCAAACCCTTCGCGCCGAAAGCTTCAAAGCCCTGCACGCGCGTGACCGTGCCTTTGTGATGCCCAACCCGTGGGATGCCGGTTCCGCCATCATGCTTGCCAGCCTGGGCTTCGAAGCGTTGGCCACCACCAGCGCGGGCTTTGCGTTCAGCCTGGGGCGGCCGGATGCCGAAGGCGCGCTGTCGCTGGAGGACACCCTGGGCAATGCCGGCAGCATCGTCCGGGCGACTGCGCTGCCGGTCGCCGCTGACTTGGAAAACGGTTTCAGCGACACCCCCGAAGGCTGTGCCCAGACCATTCTGCGAGCTGCCGCCACCGGTATCGTCGGTGGCTCCATCGAAGACGCCACGGGCGTTGCCGCCGACCCAATCTACCCCTTCGACCTGGCCGTCGAGCGCGTCGAGGCTGCCGTTGCTGCCGCCCGCAGCCTGGCATTTCCCTTCACGCTGACGGCTCGCGCAGAAAACCTCCTGCATGGCCGCCTGGATTTGCCCGACACCATTCGCCGCCTGCAAGCCTACGCCGAGGCGGGCGCCGATGTGCTGTATGCGCCGGGCCTGCGCAGTGCCGAGCAAGTGCTGGCGGTGGTCAAGGCCGTCGCGCCCAAGCCGGTGAATGTATTGATGTCCGGTGGCTTGAACCTCAGCGTCGCGCAGTTGAGCGAACTGGGCGTGCGCCGCATCAGCGTGGGCTCGGCCCTGGCCCTGGCGGCCTACGGCGAGTTCTATCGGGCGGCACAGGAGGTCTACGGGTTGGGCACCTTCACCTTTACCGAGCGCAAGATGCCGTTCGATCAGGCCAACCAATTCTTCAAGGGCTAAGCCGTGCGATCGATCGGATGGATGGGCACGTTGCTGCTGCTCGGTGGCGCTGTTGCGGTGGGCGTATGGCGGGGCTGGGTGCCGGTGCCGGACGAGTGGAACCCCTGGGCACCGCTGGATGTGCGCGCCAGTCCGAACCTGTTGACGCGCTACAAGTTGGGGCGGCTGCAGGATGATCCGTTGCTGTGCGACCAGGTGCTGAAAACCTCGGGGTTGCGGGTGATCCGCCAGGCGGACTCAGCCCCCGACGCCGCCTGCCCGTTGCGCAACACGTTGCGGGTACAGGGCGGAGAGGTGGGCTTGAGCAGCAGTTTTCTGGCCAGTTGCCCGTTGGCCGTAGCCTTTGCGTTGTTCGAGCGGCACAGCCTGCAGCCGGCGGCTCAGGCGATCTATGGCGAAGCGGTGACGCGGGTCGACCACCTGGGCAGTTTTGCCTGTCGTAATATCTACAACCGCGCCGAAGGCCGCCTCAGTCAGCACGCCTCGGCCAATGCCCTGGATATCGCCGGGTTTCGCCTGGCCGATGGACGCCGTATCAGTGTGCTCAAGGATTGGCCGGGCGACGGCGCTGACGCACGGTTTCTGCGCCAAGTGCGTGACAGTGCGTGTAACGCTTTCAACGGGGTGTTGAGCCCCGACTACAACGCCGCACACCGTAACCATTTTCATCTGGATATGGGGCGCTGGTGGGTGTGCCGCTAAGCGTCAGGCGGCCAGGCGCAAGTTGTTGACGATCAACGGGCGTGCCCAGTGGTAGTCAAAATCCAGGGCCTTCTGTTGTTCGACCAGATCCTGTTCAGTGAACGGGGTCGCGGGCGGTGGCAGCAAGTCCAGCTCGAACTCGGCAATCGGCAGCTGCAGCGGGCGGGGTTGCGGCGCCGGGCCGGGTTCAGCGACGGGTTGGCCCGCGTTCAGGACAATCGGGCGTACCCAGCCGCTTTCGAAATGCTGCTGGCGTTGCTGGGCGATGATCTCTTCGTCAGGGAACGGCGCGGGCGCGGGGGGCAGCAGCTCGGTCTCGAATTCGGCAATCGGCAGGAACAGCGGCTCAGGCGGGGCGACCTCGGTGTCTTTCACGTCACACTCACGCTGGGTGAGGATCTGCGCCAGCAGGTCGGCGCCTTCGCTGGGTTCCACCGCCGAATCCTGCGGTGCAGGCGCCGTGGCGGCCAGCGCGCCCGGCGTAGCACCGAGCTGTTCGGCCAGGGCACGGGCGAAGAAGTCCTGCCACACATGGCTCACCCCGGCCAGCGCTTGAGTATTGCGCAGGCCGTAGTGGTTGTGGGTCGGCAGTACACCGATAGTTAGGGGAAGAATGTCTGACATTTTTCTCGGTCGACGCTCAGCTCTGGCAAAATACCTGACTGTTGTTTTTATCGGCCGGTATTGGCCGATCCTTAATATTTTCGAGCGTAGCGATTGATGAGCGAACAACCAGCGGCCAGCCGCATTCGGGTCGAGGCCTTGGCCGAAGAATTCCAGGCCCGCGCCGAGCAGTGGGCTGCGCTGCTGGGCTTGCCTGTGCAACTCGATGCGGCGGATTTTTCCCTGCAGGTCGGGGAACAGGGCCTGCAATTGCAACAGCTCGGGCCGGACGCGCCGGGCCCGGTGCGGGTCGACTTTGTCGAAGGTGGCGCGGCGCACCGGCGTTTATATGGCGGTGGCAGCGGGCAGATGATCGCCAAGGCGGTGGGCGTCGCCCAAGGCGTGCGTCCCCGTGTGCTGGACGCCACGGCGGGCTTGGGCAAGGATGCATTCGTATTGGCAAGTCTGGGCTGTGAGATGAGCCTGATCGAGCGTCAGCCGTTGATTGGTGCGCTGCTTGAAGACGGCCTGGCACGCGCCGCGCAGGATTTTGACGTGGCACCGATCGTGGCGCGCATGAAGCTGCACAAGGGCAATGCCATTGATGTGATGCTCAATTGGCAAGGCGAGCCGCCGCAAGTGATCTACCTGGACCCGATGTTCCCGCACCGCGAGAAAACCGCCCTGGTGAAGAAGGAAATGCGCCTGTTCCGGCCACTGGTCGGTGATGACCTGGATGCACCGGCCTTGCTCGCGGCGGCCCTGGCCCTGGCCAGCCACCGCGTGGTGGTCAAGCGCCCGCGCAAGGCACCGTGCATTGACGGGCCCAAACCGAGCCATGCGCTGGAGGGCAAGTCCAGTCGTTATGACATTTATCCCAAGAAGGCGCTCAAGGTTTAGGTTTCAAGCCTTAAGCCTCAAGCCTCAAGCCTCAAGCCTCAAGCTGCAAGCTGCAAGCTGCAAGCAAAGGCGCCTTTCACTTGCAGCTAAACGCTTGCGGCTGCCCCCCTCCCATACGCCCGCATGAACAACCCCACTACCTCCCGAACATGCTCTTCGGCAGCTTCTTCGCTCAGTTGCCCGCCGCAGCCATACAGCAAGCGGAAATTCGCCGTGCCCTTGAGCAGGCAAAAAAAGTGCTCCGCGGCCTTGAAGGGGTTGTCGATGCTCAGTGCGCCGCCCTGGTCAATCTTGCCGAGCAGGCGCTCCATGCCTTGCAGCATGCGCATGGGGCCGGCTTCAAAGAAGATTTGTGAGAGTTTTACGTCCTGATTGCCGGTGGTCATCATCAAGCGATGCAGGTTCACCGACTCCTCACTGTTGATCAACCGATGGAAGCCCCGCGCGATGTTCAGCAGCACGGTCTCCACAGGCATGCCTGCAGGCAGCTCGAAGTACATCACCGGCAATTGCTCTTCACACTTGGCCACCACCGCTGCGGTGAACAGGTTCTCCTTGTCGGTGAAGTGGCTATAGACGGTGAGTTTCGATACCCGGGCCGCAAGCGCGACGGCGTCCATGCTGGTATTCGCGTAACCCTTGCTCAGGAACAACGATTTGGCGGCCTCGAGGATTGCCTGGCGTTTTGCCATGTCCTTGGGGCGCCCGGGACTAGGGGTGTTCACAGGATTGTCGGACATTTTCACCTTTAATACTGGACTGGTGAGTTTGGTATTAATAACATACCGGCCAGTATAATTATTCCAAGCCTCATTTGCGAAAGGTCCCACAGCATGCGCAGCACTTTCCTGCCCTTTGCGTTGCCTGTCAGCCTGATCTTCCTGTTGGCCGCCTGCGGCCATGAAGAAGCGGCCCCCACTGCCCCCCGCCCGGCCATGGTGGTGCAACCCCAGCCCCTGGCGCAGTCGATGGACAGCTATCCCGGTGAAGTGCGCGCCCGCTATGAGCCGGACCTGGCTTTCCGCATCAGTGGCAAAGTCAGCAAGCGCCTGGTGGAAGAGGGCGAGCGGGTCAAGGCCAACCAGCCGTTGGCCGAGCTCGACCCCCAGGATGTGCGCCTGCAACTGGAAGCCAGCCGTGCCCAGGTGGCTGGCGCCGAGGCCAACCTGAGCCTGGTGCGCGCCGAGCGTGACCGCTACAAGACCCTGATGGACCGTCAGATGGTCAGCCGATCCCAGTACGACAATTCCGAAAATCTTTATCGAGCGGGTGTTGCGCGCCTCAAGCAGATCAAGGCTGAGTTCGACGTGTCCAGCAACCAGGCCGGGTATGCCGTGCTGCGTGCGCCCCAGGACGGTGTTGTCGCCAAGCGTGCGGTTGAAGTGGGCCAGGTCGTCTCCGCCGGCCAAACCGTGTTCACCCTGGCCACCGATGGCGAGCGTGAAGTACTGATCAGCCTGCCGGAGCAAGGCTTCGGCCGCTTCAAGATCGGCCAGCCGGTATCGGTTGAGCTGTGGAGTCAGCCGGATCAACGCTTTGCCGGACGCATTCGCGAGCTGTCGCCCGCCGCCGATCCGAAGTCGCGCACCTTCGCTGCACGGGTGGCGTTCACTGGCGGCAAAGTCCCTGCAGAACTCGGACAGAGCGCTCGGGTATTCATACCGATCAACGGTGTGATGCCTCTGTCGGTGCCGCTGTCTGCCCTGAGTGCGGAGAACGGCGCGTCTTATGTCTGGCGTGTGGCGCCGGACAACACCCTCAAGCGCACCCCCGTGCGCATCGGCGCATTTGGCGAGAAGAACGTGCCGGTACTCGAAGGCCTGGCGCCCACCGACTGGGTGGTCGCGGCGGGTGTGCATGTGCTCCATGAGGGCCAGCAAGTGCGCCCGGTGGATCGCGCCAACCGCGTGGTGAATCTGGCGGCCAAGGAGTAGTCCCCGATGGGTTTCAATCTTTCCGAGTGGGCGTTGCGTAATCGCCAGATCGTACTGTTCCTGATGATCCTGCTGGCGGTCGTCGGCACCTTGTCTTACACCAAACTGGGGCAAAGCGAAGACCCTCCCTTCACCTTCAAGGCCATGGTGATCAAGACCAACTGGCCAGGAGCAACCGCCCAGGAAGTGTCACGCCAGGTCACCGAGCGCATCGAAAAGAAACTGATGGAGACCGGCGAGTACGAGCGCATCGTCTCGTTCTCGCGGCCCGGCGAGTCCCAGGTGACCTTCATAGCCCGCGACGCCATGCACTCGGCGCAGATTCCCGAGCTGTGGTACCAGGTGCGCAAGAAGATCAGCGATATCCGTCAGACCTTGCCAGCGGATATCCAGGGGCCGTTTTTCAACGATGAGTTCGGCACCACGTTCGGCAATATCTACGCCTTGACCGGTGACGGTTTCGACTACGCCGTGCTCAAGGACTACGCCGACCGTATCCAGATTCAGCTGCAGCGGGTGCCGGACGTGGGCAAGGTCGAGCTGCTCGGCCTGCAGGATGAGAAGATCTGGATCGAGCTGTCCAACCTCAAGCTCGCCACCCTCGGCCTGCCATTGGCCGCTGTGCAGCAAGCCTTGCAGGAGCAGAACGCGGTGTCGACCGCCGGCTTCTTTGAAACCCCGAGCGAACGGGTGCAGTTGCGGGTGTCGGGCAACTTCAAGAGCGTGGAAGAAATCCGTAAATTCCCTGTTCGGGTGGGGGACCGAACCTTCCGGATCGGCGATGTCGCCGATATCCAGCGTGGGTTCAACGACCCACCGGCACCGCGCATGCGTTACATGGGCGCCGACGCCATTGGCCTGGCCGTGGCCATGCGTGATGGCGGCGACATTCTGGTGCTGGGCAAGGCACTGGAGCGTGAATTCGCACGCTTGCAGAAGAACCTTCCGGCAGGCATGGAGTTGCGCAAGGTCTCGGACCAGCCGGCAGCGGTGAAGACCAGCGTCGGCGAATTCGTCCAGGTACTGGCCGAAGCCTTGGCCATCGTGTTGCTGGTGAGCTTCTTTTCCCTGGGCGTCCGCACCGGCATGGTGGTGGCCCTGGCGATTCCGCTGGTGCTGGCCATGACCTTCGCCAGCATGTATTACCTCGGCATCGGCCTGCACAAAATCTCCCTGGGTGCCTTGGTGCTGGCCCTGGGCTTGCTGGTGGATGACGCGATCATCGCGGTGGAGATGATGGCGATCAAAATGGAGCAGGGCTTCGACCGGATCAAGGCCGCAAGTTTTGCCTGGACCAGCACCGCCTTCCCCATGCTGACCGGCACGTTGATCACCGCCGCGGGTTTTTTGCCGATTGCCACCGCGCAATCGAGTACCGGCGAGTACACCCGGTCGATCTTCCAGGTGGTGACCATTGCACTGCTGGCCTCATGGGTCGCTGCGGTGGTGTTTGTGCCGTATCTGGGCGAAAAGCTGCTGCCGGACCTGGCGAAAATACATGCGGCCAAGCACGGCACCGACGGTCCGGACCCCTATGGCACGCCCTTCTACCAGCGTGTAAGACGGTTGGTGCAGTGGTGTGTACGTCGGCGCAAGACCGTGATCGTCCTGACCCTGTTGCTGTTTGTCGGCGCGGTCGGGTTGTTTCGTTTCGTGCCGCAACAATTCTTCCCGGCCTCGGGTCGCCTGGAGCTGATGGTCGACCTGAAACTGGCCGAAGGTGCCTCCCTGAGCAACACCGCCGACCAGGTCAAACGCCTCGAGGCCTTGCTCAAGGAACACGCCGGCATCGACAACTACGTGGCCTACGTGGGCACCGGTTCGCCGCGTTTCTACCTGCCGCTCGACCAGCAACTGCCGGCTGCCAGCTTCGCGCAATTTGTGGTGTTGGCACACACCATCGAAGAACGCGAAAACCTGCGCACCTGGCTGATTGGAACCCTTGACGAACAGTTTCCTGACCTGCGTTCGCGCGTTACCCGCCTGGAGAACGGTCCGCCCGTGGGCTACCCGGTACAGTTTCGCGTGACCGGTGAGCACATCGAAGAAGTCCGCGCCCTGGCGCGCAAAGTCGCGGCCAGGGTTCGCGAGAATGCCCACGTGGTCAATGTGCACCTGGACTGGGAAGAGCCGAGCAAGATCGTCTATCTGAATATCGACCAGGACCGCGCCCGGGCGCTTGGCGTGAGCACCGCCAACCTGTCGAAATTCCTGCAAAGCTCCCTGACCGGCGCCACCGTCAGCCAGTACCGGGAGGACAACGAGTTGATCGAGATTCTTCTGCGCGGCACCGTCCATGAACGCACCGAGTTGTCGCTGCTGCCAAGCCTGGCGGTACCGACCGATAACGGTAGAAGTGTGGCCCTGGCGCAGATTGCAACCCTCGAGTATGGCTTTGAAGAAGGCATCATCTGGCACCGTAATCGCCTGCCGACAGTGACCGTGCGCGCCGATATCTACGGCAAGGAACAACCCGCGACCCTGGTCCAGCAGATCCTCCCGACCCTGGAAGACGTGCGCGCCGAGTTGCCTGACGGCTATTTGCTGGAAGTCGGTGGCACGGTTGAAGACTCTGCGCGCGGACAGAACTCAGTGAAGGCCGGCGTGCCATTGTTCATCGTGGTAGTGCTGACCTTGCTGATGCTGCAACTGCGCAGCTTCTCACGCACGGTGATGGTGTTTCTGACCGCGCCCCTGGGCTTGATTGGCGTCACGTTGTTCCTGCTGGTGTTTCGTCAGCCGTTTGGTTTCGTGGCCATGCTCGGCACTATTGCCCTGTCGGGGATGATCATGCGTAACTCGGTGATATTGGTGGACCAGATCGAACAGGACATCAAGGCGGGGCTGACGCCCTGGCAGGCGATTATTGAAGCCACGGTCCGCCGCTTCCGGCCGATCGTTCTGACGGCACTCGCGGCGGTACTGGCGATGATTCCACTGTCACGCAGTGTGTTCTTCGGGCCGATGGCGGTGGCAATCATGGGCGGGTTGATTGTGGCGACGGCGCTGACGCTGCTGTTTCTACCGGCGCTTTACGCGGCGTGGTTCAGGGTTAAACAGGAATGACGATGGTTATGGCGAGGAACGTTTCTTAAGGTTTCGCCACTCATGGACTACCTGATTACAGGTATCCGGCCCGTCGGACTTCACGCCGGCTGGCCGGATCTCAAATCTGATGATTCAAGGAGCAACCAATGGGACTATTCATCGGTAAATCGTTGAGCGTTTCGGTCAACAGCAGCTTTGGCGGGGGCAACTGCGCCAAACCCAAACCACCAGCAGATGACTGCAATGACAATTGCAAACCCAGGCATGACAGTCATGGCGGTGGCGGCTCGATCAAGTTCGGTTTGAGCGTGATGCCACTGGGCGCAGTGATCTTTGGCGGGCTGGCCGGCAAGTTGTTTTAACGGTGCAGTAAGTCAGTGGGCCCGGGCAGGTGATCTTTCCCCACCTGCTCGGGTGCCCACAGGTGTTTACAAGGCGCCAAACACTTTCTTGGCAAGGCTGGTGGCGGCAGCTGCCGGATTCTTGCGAATCGTTTCTTCCTGCTGCGCGATCATCTTGAACAAGCCGTCCAGTGCCTGTTCGGTCACGTAGTTTTCAACGTTGGCGCTTTTGGCATCCACTGCGCCGAACGCCGCTGCCTTGCCGGCGAGCGCGTTGTACTGCTGGGCCACGCCGACCTTGTCGGTTGCGGCCTTGACGATGGGCAGGAATTTGGCGCGGATTTGTTCGCGGCTGCTCGTGTTCAGGTACTGGGTGGCTGAATCCTGACCACCGCTGAGGATGCCTTTGGCATCGGTCACGCTCATGTTTTTCACGGCATTGACCAGGATCGGCTGGGCCTGGGTCACAGCGGTTTCCGCAGCTTTGTTCATACTGGTTTCCAGCTGGGTGACCTGATCGCCCATGCCGAACATCTTCAGCTTGTCAGCGACCTTGCCCAGCTTGCCCGGCAGGCCGATTTTCACCTCGGGGTTATTGCTGAAACCCCCGGGCGTGCCCAGTTGTTTCACCGCGATCTGTGCGCCTTGGGTCAAGGCATCCTTCAGGCCGCCGCTGGCGTCGCCCTGGGACAGGCTGCCAAGGTCCAGTGCCATGGCGTTGGCGCCCAGTAGCAGTCCGGCGAACAGGGCGGTGAGGCGAAGAGGGTTACGGAGCATGGGCGCTTCCTTATGGTTGAATTCAGTGGGCTGGCGCGTCGACACGCAAGCGCAGTGGCTGTGGGTCCTGGCCGTTGAGTTGAACTGCATGGCGCTGCGTGGTGATGAACAGTAGCTTGCCATCCACCTCGATGCGAGCGCTGACCGAGTAGCTGTGACCAGGCTTGACCTGCGCCGGGTCATAGCTCAGGTGAAACGGCAGCGGTACCTGGCCCTTGATCGGGCCTTTCTGTTCGGCCAGGACTACGGCGGGAGCATCCATCAAGGACACATCCTGCAGGCTGACGCTCAAGGTGGCGGTTGGCGGCAGTGCGATGCGTTGCAGGTAGAACACTTCGCCGTCGAGGCTGGCCTTTGGGGCGGGGGGCATGGATTGGCAGGCTCCGAGCAGGGCGGTGAGGCCCAGGAGGATAATCTTTTTCATGGTGCAGCTCCTTTTCAACGGCGCCGGAAACCGCCCGGCGCCTTGTTCAATCTAGCGGGTTTGCGCAGGTTCCACCGCTTGCTCGGCCACGCCATCGACGCGATGCAGCGCCACCTGGCGAATCGACAGGCGAATGTCCGCCGGCAGTACCCGTTTCGCCGCGCCTTCCGCCAGTTCGCCGAGCAGGTCGTGGTAACTCAGCTTGCCGGCTTCATCGCGGCGCAGCACATCTTGCTCCAGCAAGGTCTGGATGAAATGTCGGAAAAGGCTCTTGTCGAAGAATTCCGGGGCATTGAGGCCATGCAGGATCGACAGGCGCTGGGCCATGATTGTGCACAGGTCCTCCAGTTCTTCGGCGCTGATGCTGTTCCGGCCGCTGTTGAGCAGCAGCGAAATCGCCATGTAGAAGCGCTGCAAGGTTTGGGCGATGCTCTTGGACAGCAGGGTCAGCAGTACAAAGTGCCGCGAACTCGGCGCCGCGCGCAGATACACGTTGTTTTCAAAGCGCAGCAGGCCCTGTTCGACAAAGGCCTCCAGCCACTGGTCAACCACGCCATCCAGCTCTTCCAATGACCAGCGGATAAACAACTCCGATTGCAGGTATGGATAGAGCGCCTGGGTATAGCGCAGGATCTGCTCGCGGCTCATCCGCGAACTGCTCTGGAAAAAGCTCGCCAGCAGGGCTGGCAGGGCGAAGATGTGCAGCACGTTGTTGCGGTAATAGGTCATCAGGACGGCATTTTGCTCATCCAGATAGACAATCTTGCCCAGGGCATCGCTTTGCTCCGACAGCAGGTCCATGTCCTTGACGTGCTTGATCAGCGCCAGGCCATCGCCCTCCGGCAGGGTGGTGTGGGGTGAATAAGGCACGCGGCGCAGCAGCGCCAGGTATAGGTCCAACTGGCGGGCCATGGCTTGTTCATCCAGGGCCAGGCGGGTGGTCGACAGCAGTGCCAGTGCCACCAGGTTCACCGGGTTCACCGCGGCGGCTTCGTTGAGGTGGCGGGCCACCTTTTCGCTGAGGCGGTGGGTGGTTTCATTCAGCCACGCCGGCTTGAAGTTCGGGCCCAGTTCCTGGGCGCGCCAGTCCGGTTGCTCGTGGTCGAGAAACTCCGCCAGCTTGATCGGCTCGCCGAAGTTGACCGCGACCTGGCCGAAGCGCTGCTTGAGCGCGCCGACGACTTTGAAGATATCGAAGATCGACTCTTTCTTCTTGCTCGCACCGCGCAGTTCGCCAAGATAGGTGCGGCCTTCGAGCACGCGTTCGTAACCGATGTACACCGGCACGAACACGATGGGCATGCGCGAAGAGCGCAGGAAACTGCGCAGGGTGATGGCCAGCATCCCGGTTTTCGGCTGCAGCATGCGACCGGTGCGCGAGCGGCCGCCTTCAACGAAGTACTCCACCGGGAAGCCCTTGGTAAACAGGGTGTGCAGGTATTCGTTGAACACCGAGGTGTACAGCGGGTTGCCCTTGAAGGTGCGGCGCATGAAAAACGCACCGCCACGGCGCAGCAGGCTGCCGATCACGGGCATGTTCAGGTTGATGCCGGCGGCAATGTGCGGCGGGGTCAGGCCGTTCTTGAACAGCAGGTAGGACAGCAGCAGGTAGTCGATATGGCTGCGGTGGCACGGCACGTAGATTACTTCGTAGCCTTGGGCAACCTGTTGCACGCCCTCGATGTTATTGACCTTGATGCCGTCGTAAATCTTGTTCCAGAACCAGCTCAGCACCACTTCCAGAAAGCGGATCGCCGTGTAGGTGTAGTCCGAGGCGATTTCGTTGCCATAGCGCAGGGCCAGGGCCTTGGCTTTTTCCGGCGATATCTTTTCGCGCTCGGCTTCATCGGCAATGGCCTGGCGCACCAAGGGCATATTGACCAAACCCTTCACCAGATTGCGCCGGTGGGACAGGTCGGGGCCGATCACGGCGGTCTTGAGGTTACGAAAGTGCACACGCAGGATGCGCTGGGCCATTCTTACGGTGCGTTCGTGCCCTTTATTGTGCTCGATCAATTCACGCAGGTTGATGGGCGCGGAGAATTGCACGCGGGTCTTTCGGCCGAGGATCAGGATGCTCAACAACCGGCGCAGACGCCCGGTGACCGCCCAACTGTCGGCGAACAACAGCTTCCAGGGGCTGGACTCGCTTTCGGGGGATTGGCCCCAGAACACGCTGACCGGAATGATTTGTGCATTCTCTTCGGCATGTTCGCTCAGGGTGTTGACCAGGCGCGTCAGGGTTGGCGGTGCGCCGCGCTTGTCCTGGCGCCCGAGCCAGTCCGGCTCCGGCGTGAGGTAGAAGAACGCCGCAGGTTCCATCAACGGGCCTACCGATACCGGCAGCACCGGGCGCGGCAGGCCAGCCTTGGTGCACTCGGCATCGACCACGGCCAATTCGGTCAGGGAGGGCGATTGCAGGACGTAAAACACCGGCCGGCTGCGGTCCAGGTTAAGGGTTAGGGACGACTGGTTGATCGTCTCCGAGCGAACCCAGAGGTACAACAGTCGGCGCAAGGTGCCAAACACCAGACGGCGGAACGGGGAGCGGGTCATAGGCGAACTGCTTCAAGTGGAAAAAACCGAGCAGGCGCTCGGGCGGGTAGTGTGCCGTATTCGCCGAAAATCGGCAAAAAAGCAGCGATGTAAAGTTGAGTTGATGGTTTTTGAGCGTGTCTTATACTCGGCAGTTCAACGCCAGCGACTCAATAATAAAAACCAGTGGGAGTGAACAGATGACAACGCGCGAAACCGGCAATGTGAAGTGGTTCAACGATGCAAAGGGCTACGGCTTTATCCAGCGTGAAGATGGCAAGGATGTGTTCGTGCACTACCGCGCCATTCGCGGTGACGGGCACCGCTCGTTGGCCGAGGGCCAGCAGGTGGAGTACGCCGTGGTGACGGGCGAGAAAGGCTTGCAGGCCGAGGATGTGGTCGGCCTGTAAGGCCGAGCTGCAGGTAACAAGCTTCGAGCTGCAAGCTTCAAGCTTCAAGCTTCGAGCTGCAAGCTGCAAGCAGATTGGCTTCAGCTTGCAGCTTGCAGCTTGCAGCTTGCAGCTTGAGGCTTGAGGCTTGAGCCTTGCAACCGCCTTAAGCCGTTTTCCAGGTGATTTCTTCTTCACCGTCCGCACTGATGCGCATCCAGCGGTCAGCACTTTCCTCGCCTTCTTCCTCAACCCAGGTCCCCGGTGCGCAGCGCACTTCAACGTTCAGCGCGGCAAACGCGGCGCGGGCGCAGGCGATGTCGTCGTCCCACGGGGTCTGGTCGCTTTCCAGGTACAGGCTGTTCCACTTGCCGACGGCTTTTGGCAGCCAGGTCACTGGTACGTTGCCGGCCTTGCACTTGTAGGTCTGGCCCTTCTGGACCCAGTCGGTGCATGGGCCCAGGGCGGCGCCCAGCCAGGCGGCGATGGCCCTGTAGTCGACGTCGGCGTCCTTCAGGTAAATCTCGATATCGGGTTGGCGCATGGATGTTCCTCGTTGCGGGATTCGAAAATCCATTCGCGGATGCTGAAAAAAGTTTATTGAAGCACGAAATAATCGTAGCGCATCGACACTGTGACCTGCAGCGGCTCGGCGGCCTCGATGACCTCGCTGCGTCGCTCTGCACTGGCACGCCAGCCGTGTGGGGTCATGGCCAGCAGGTTGGCGCGGTCCCTGGGTTCGGCCAGGCTCAGTGTGAACTCAAGGGTTTCGCTGTGTGCCAGGTGCATGCCATCCGGCACCAGGGCCAGATGCTTGTCGTCGGTGTACGCGCGCACTTCGTCGTACAAGCGCTCGCGCAGCTCCATCAGATGGCCACGTGTAGGACCGACCTTCATCAGGCCGCCGCCCGGGCTGAGCAGGCGCTTGGCTTCCTGCCAGTCCAACGGGCTGAACACGCTGGCGAGAAACTGGCAACTGGCGTCGGCCAACGGTACACGGGCCATGCTGGCGATCAACCAGGTCAGCGCCGGGTTGCGCTTGCACGCACGCTTGACCGCTTCCCTGGAAATATCCAGGGCGTAGCCGTCGGCGTGGGGCAGGGCGTCGGCGATCTGCGCGGTGTAGTAACCCTCGCCGCAGCCGATGTCCACCCAGCGTTGCGGCGCGCGTTCAGCGGCCAGCTCGGCCAGGCGCCTGGCGACCGGGGCGTAGTGGCCGGCGTTGAGGAAATCACGGCGTGCCTCGACCATGGCGAGATTATCACCTGGGTCGCGGCTGTTCTTGTGCTGCACCGGCAGCAGGTTGAGGTAACCCTGGCGGGCGCGGTCGAAACGGTGCCCGGCGGGGCAGGCCACGCCATTGTCCACCGCACTGAGCGGGGCATTGCAAAGGGGGCAGGCCAGCATCAGGCGAGCAACTTGATCAGGGTCTGGTAGTAGATTTCGGTCAACACATCGAGGTCGCTGGCAAGGATGCGCTCGTTGACCTGATGGATCGTCGCATTCACCGGGCCCAGCTCGACCACCTGGGTGCCCAGGGTGGCGATGAAGCGCCCGTCGGAGGTACCGCCACTGGTGGACGCCTTGGTCTCACGCCCGGTGATCGCCTTGATGCTGGCCGATACCGCGTCGAGCAATGCGCCCGGCTCGGTGAGAAAGGGCAGGCCCGACAGCGCCCAGTCCACATGCCAGTCCAGGCCGTGTTTATCCAGAATCGCGGCGACTCGCTGTTGCAAACCTTCCACGGTGGACTCGGTGGAGAATCGGAAGTTGAACACCGCCGTCAGGTCGCCGGGAATCACGTTGGTGGCGCCGGTGCCGGAATTGAGGTTGGAGATCTGGAAACTGGTCGGCGGGAAGAAGCTGTTGCCGTCATCCCAATGCTCGGCGGCCAATTCAGCCAGGGCCGGCGCGGCGAGGTGGATCGGGTTCTTCGCCAGGTGCGGGTAGGCCACGTGGCCCTGTACGCCGCGTACGGTCAAGGTAGCGCCGAGGGAGCCGCGACGGCCGTTCTTGACCACGTCGCCCACCAGGGTGGTGCTCGACGGTTCGCCGACGATGCACCAGTCCAGGCGCTCCTTGCGCGCGGCCAGGCGTTCGATCACGGCCTTGGTGCCATGGTGCGCCGGGCCTTCTTCATCGCTGGTGATCAGGAAAGCCACCGAACCCTTGTGGTCCGGGTAATCCCTGACGAAGCGCTCCGACGCCACCAGCATCGCGGCCAGGCTGCCTTTCATGTCCGCCGCGCCACGTCCGCACAGCATGCCGTGTTCGTCGATCAGCGCGTCGAACGGATCGTTCTGCCAGGCCTGCACCGGGCCGGTGGGGACCACGTCAGTGTGGCCGGCGAAGCACAGCACCGGGCCGTCATGTTGGCCATGGGTGGCCCAGAAGTTATCCACGTCCTCGATGCGCATCGGCTCGAGCGCAAAACCGGCGTCGCCCAGGCGCTGCATCATCAGCTTCTGGCAATCGGCATCGATCGGCGTGACCGATGGGCGACGGATCAGGTCGATGGCGAGTTGAAGGGTCGGCGAAAGGTCGGCATGGGCCGTCATGGGGAAACTCCGGAAAGCGTGTAATGGGCGCAGGACGAATGTGCTGAAACGGCGCAGATTCAATGTGGGAGGGGGCTTGCCCCCGATGGCGGTTTATCAGCAACAAATTAGCTGACTGACACGCTGCTATCGGGGGCAAGCCCCCACCCACATGAAGCAATCGGTGCTTGCCTGATCCAACAAAACGGCCGTTATCTTATAGCAAAACGGCGGCCAGAGGCCGCCGTTTAGTGCATTACGCAAGTTTTTACACCGCAGTGACTGGCTCGGCCTTCGGTGCCGGTTTGGGCAGCGACGACAGGAACGCCATGATCAAGGCGGCCACATACGGCAGCGACTGCACCAGCAGCATCACCACCCAGAAGCGCATGTCATTGCTCGGCAGGCCTTGCACCAGGTAGATACCCAAGGCCGCGCCCCACAACAGCAGCATGATGAACATTTCTTCGCGAGCCTCGGAAATCGCCACCCAGAAGCCATGGTTGTCGGCGTTTTTCGGTGTACGAAAAAACGGAATGCTGGTGGTGAAGAAACCGTACAGCACCGCCTTGGCGATGGTGTGCGATAACGCCAGGCCGGCCAGGGCCGCGCAGAATGCATCCTTGAGGTTCACCCCGACCGCACGGCGGTACAGGAAGATGATCTTGCCCACCTTGAACACGAACAGCGCCAGCGGCGGGATCGCGAAGATCAGCAACGGCGGATCGACGCGGGTCGGCACGATGATCATCGCCGCCGACCACAGCAGCGCGCCGACGGTGAAGAAGATGTTCATGCCATCGGCCACCCACGGCAGCCAGCCCGCGAGGAAGTGATAGCGCTGGCCACGGGTCAGCTCGGTATCTTTGCCGCGCAACAGGCTGGCGGTGTGGCGCTTGATGATCTGGATCGCACCGTAGGCCCAGCGGAAACGCTGTTTCTTGAAGTCGATAAAGGTATCCGGCATCAGGCCCTTGCCATAGCTGTCGTGGTAATACGCCGCCGACAGACCCTTTTCGAACACGCGCAGGCCCAGTTCGGCATCTTCACAGATGCACCAGTCGGCCCAGCCCAGTTCTTCGAGCACCGAGCGACGGGTCATGGTCATGGTGCCGTGCTGGATAATCGCGTCGCGGTCGTTACGGGTGACCATGCCGATATGGAAGAAACCCTTGTATTCCGCGTAGCAGAGCTTCTTGAACGTGCTTTCGTTCTGGTCGCGGTAATCCTGCGGCGATTGCACCACGGCGATTTTCGGGTCGGCGAAGTGCGGCACCATGTGCTTGAGCCAATTGGGCGACACGCAGTAGTCGGAGTCGATCACCGCGATCACTTCGGCGTCCTTGGCGGTGTGCGGGATCAGGTAGTTCAACGCGCCGCCCTTGAAACCGGCCAGGGGCGCGACGTGGAAGAACTTGAAGCGCGGGCCGAGGGTCTGGCAGTAGTCGCGCACCGGCTCCCACACCGCCGGGTCCTTGGTGTTGTTGTCGATGATCAGGACTTCGTAGTCCGGGTAATCGAGCGCCGCGAGGGCATCGAGGGTCTGTTTGACCATGTCCGGCGGCTCGTTGTAGCACGGCACATGGATCGACACTTTGGGCCGGTAGTCCGATTCCCCCTCGACCGGCAGGAATTCACGCCGGCGCTTGTGGGTCCACACCGCTTCCGCCAGTTCGTGGGCTTCGGTCAACAGCACGATAAACACGCCCAGGGCGCCGAGGGCCAAGAGGATGCCGACGGTGACGCTGAACCAGGTGCTGTATTGCTGGCTGTAGTCGTAGCCGATCCACACCAGCACCGAACCGCACAGGAACGCGATAAACGTGAGGAAAGTGCGGCCACGCTGGCGCAGGGCAGAGCCGTCGATCATCAGCAGGGTCAGGGACAGCAGCGCCAGCACCACCGAGCCGATGGCCAGTACCCGCCATTGCGGGATCGCGACCACCGGGCCTTCAAAGTTGAATTTCTGCTGGCGTGCGGCGTTGAATACGCCCCAATAGGCGCCGGCCGAGCCTTCGTCGCTGACCTTCCAGGGCTGATCGAAGGCTTCGATCACGAAATAGTTGAACCCTTGGCGGTTCAGTTTGTTAACCAGGGTGCGCAGGTAAACCGCCTGGTCCGCTGGCGACGTTTCATTGCCACCGCGCATGCGCCCGTTGCTCGGCCAGCCAACCTCCGACAGCAGCAGCGGCTTTTTCGGGAACAGTTTCTTCAGATCCCTGGCGCGGTCGAGTACGTACTGGCCGGCCTTGTCCATCGGAATGAATTCCCAGAACGGCAGGATGTGCGCGGCGATCAAGTCGACGTGCTTGGCCAGTTGCGGGTTCTTTTCCCAGATGTGCCATTGCTCGGAGGTGGTCACCGGCACTTTTACCGCAGCGCGCACCCGGTCCAGCAACACGATCAGCGCTTCGGGGGTGATTTCCTCGCGGAACAGCGCCTCGTTACCGACCACCACCCGCACCACACTGCGCGAGCTGTTGGCGATTTCGATGGCGCGCTGGACTTCGCGCTCGTTACGCTCCAAGTCCGGGCTGATCCAGATCCCCAGGGTGACGCGCAGGCCGAACTCTTCGGCCAGCTTGGGAATGTCCCCCAGCGTGCCGTCGACCGAGTAGGTGCGGATGTTATCCGTCAGCTTGCTCATGATCGCAAGGTCCTGACGCATCTGCTCGTCGGTGGGGTACTGGTCTTTCTGAGGGTACTGGCCTTGCTGGAACGGCGAGTAGGAAAAACCGGAGATCTGCTCGGGCCAGTTGGGGGCGGTAACCGGGCGGTTGATCAGCGCCCAGAAACCCGTGAACAGCGCGGCAATTGCCAGCACGATCACCAGGTTGAGTCCAAATTTACGCGATGCCATGGTTATGTCGGGTTCCAAAGGGTGTGGAACGAAAAGAGGTGTCGGCCTACGCCAACCGGCGCGCATCCTACACTGGCCTTTCCCTGAGCGTACAGCAAGCCGAGAAAAACCGGACATTGGGCAGCGAAAGTGTCTCTAAGTTCTTAACGTGTAGCTTGTGGCTTAAAACTTATCGCTGCGTAGCCCATAATGCGCGCCGGTTTTTAGGGTAATGGTCATGAGCACAGAAGATCCGCGGTTTGCAGGCGTCGCCCGTTTGTATGGCATTGAAGGCCTGGAACGCTTGAAAGCGGCCCATGTGGCGATCGTCGGTGTCGGCGGCGTGGGCTCGTGGGCGGCGGAAGCCGTGGCCCGTTGCGGGGTGGGCGAGATTTCGCTGTTTGACCTGGACGACGTCTGCGTCAGCAACAGCAACCGCCAGTTGCATGCACTGGACAGCACCGTAGGCAAACCCAAGGTTGAAGTAATGGCCGAACGCCTGCGTGGCATCAACCCTGCGTGCACGGTGCATGCGGTGGCGGACTTCGTTACCCGCGACACCATGGCCGAATACATCACGCCAGACATCGATTGCGTGATCGACTGCATCGACGCGGTCAACGCCAAGGCGGCGCTGATTGCCTGGTGCAAGCGCCGCAAGATCCAGATCATCACCACCGGTGGCGCCGGCGGGCAGATCGATCCGACGCTGATCCAGGTGTGCGACCTCAACCGCACCTTCAACGACCCGCTGGCCTCGAAAGTGCGCTCCACCCTGCGCCGTGACTATGGTTTTTCACGCACGGTGACCCGCCATTACAGCGTGCCGTGCGTGTTTTCCACCGAGCAGCTGCGCTATCCCAAGCCGGACGGCAGCATCTGTTTGCAGAAGAGTTTCGTCGGCGATGGCGTGAAGCTGGACTGCGCCGGAGGGTTCGGTGCGGTGATGATGGTCACCGCCACGTTCGGCATGGTGGCGGCGACCAAGGCGGTGGACAAGATTGTGGCAGGGGTGCGCCGGCCGTCGGAGCGCATCAAGCCCACCTGAATCTCAGGACTTTACACAGTTCAAAATGTGGGAGGGGGCTTGCCCCCGATAGCGATGGATCAGCCAATAAATTTTTGGCCGACACACCGCATCGGGGGCAAGCCCCCTCCCACATTTAGTACTTTATCTGGCTCAATGCCCGCATGCGCTGCAAGACGGCATTCAAGCCATTGCTGCGCGACGGTGATAACTGGCGCGACAGACCCAGTTGATTGAACCACTCCGGCAGATCAACCGCCTGCAATTCAGCGGCCGACAGCCCATTGACCCGCACCAGCAGCAACGCCACCAACCCACGAATCATCCGCGCATCGCTGCTGGCGGCAAACTGCCAATGGCCGTCCTGCAAGCGGCCGACCAGCCACACCAGGCTTTCGCAACCGTGTACCAGGTTGGCGTCGACCTTGTCTGCGTCCGCCAGCGCCGGCAGTCGCTCGCCCCATTGCATCAACAGGCGCGCACGTTGCTCCCAGCCGCCTACGGCTTGAAACGCCTCAAGTGCAGTTGCTGCCTGTTCCGGCAAGCTCATCGCAGCATGTCCAGCGCCTGGTCAAGCGCTTCAAAAAAGCGCTCCAGGTCATTGGAGTCGTTATACAGCGCCAGTGACACGCGAATCGCTCCTGATAACTGCAGTGTCTTGAGCAACGGCATCGCACAGTGATGACCGGCACGCACGGCAATCCCCTGCTCGGTCAGCAGATGCGCGAGGTCGGCGTTGTGCACGCCTTCGACCACAAAACTGGCCAGTGCCACCTGCGGCGCACCCAGTACGCGCACACCATTGCGTGCTTTCAAGCCGCGCAATAAATAGTCGTGCAGCGCCGCTTCATGGCTGACCACCGCCTGTTGATCCAGCGAAGCCAGGTAATCCAGCGTCGCCCCCAGGCCGATCACACCGGCAATCGGCGGCGTGCCGGCTTCAAAACCCAGCGGGGCAGGGCGGAAGCTGGCGCTGTGGTAGTCCGCCTGTTGCACCATCTCACCGCCAAACTGCCAGTGGCGCAGGTGATGCAAGGCGTCGTGGCGACCGTATAGCACGCCGACACCGTCCGGGCCGTACAGCTTGTGGCTGGAAAATACGTAGAAGTCGCAGCCCAGGGCCTGCACGTCGTGGCGCCCATGCACGATGCCCTGGGCGCCGTCGACCACCGTCAGCGCGCCGTGCAGGCGAGCCAGCCCCAGCAAGGCGTCGAGGGGCTGCCAGGCGCCGAGTACGTTGGATAACTGGCTTACCGCCAACAGTCGCGTGCGCGGGCCGATCAGTCGGGCGGCGGCCTCGAGGTCAATCAAGCCGTGACCGTCCAGTGGCAATACCACCAGTGTCAGTGCGCGACGCTTGGCCAGTTGCTGCCAGGGCAGCAAGTTGGCGTGGTGCTCCAGGGCGCTGATGGCAATCTCATCGCCCGCATTGAATAAGTGCTCCAGGCCATAGGCCAGGAGGTTCAGCGCAGAGGTTGCGCCGTGGGTAAACACCACCTGCCCGCTGTCGCCCGCATTCAACCACTGCGCCACCTTGCTGCGACTGTCTTCAAACGCTTGGGTCGCATGGGCCCCCGGCAAATGCTGGGCACGGTGCACATTGGCTGCGCCATTGGCGTAGTAATGGCTGATCGCGTCCAACAGGGCTTGAGGTTTCTGCGTGGTGGCGGCGCTGTCCAGGTAGGTCTGGTCTTGCCGTTGCAGGTTGGCGATGGCTGGAAAGTCAGCGCGCCAGGGGGAGGGCACAAGCATGATGTTCAAAACTCGTATAGGCGAGCCGCAACCGAAGGTACGACCCGCCAGGGGGCATCGAGTGGCTGCTTAGTTGTGAGCGTGCAGCGCTTCGTTCAGTTCGATGGCCGATTTGTGGGTTTTGCACTCCACGGCACCGGTCTCGGAGTTGCGGCGGAACAGCAGGTCCGGCTGGCCGGCCAGTTCACGCGCCTTGACCACTTTGACCAGTTGGTTCTTCTCGTCCAGCAACGCAACTTTGGTCCCGGCGGTCACATACAGGCCGGACTCCACGGTGTTGCGGTCGCCCAACGGGATACCGATACCGGCATTGGCGCCGATCAGGCAGCCTTCGCCGACCTTGATCACGATGTTGCCGCCACCCGACAGGGTGCCCATGGTGGAACAGCCGCCGCCCAGGTCGGAACCCTTGCCGACGAACACGCCCGCCGATACGCGGCCTTCGATCATGCCCGGGCCTTCGGTGCCGGCGTTGAAGTTGATGAAACCTTCGTGCATCACGGTGGTGCCTTCGCCGACGTAGGCGCCCAGGCGCAGGCGGGCTGCGTCAGCGATACGCACACCGCTCGGCACCACGTAGTCGGTCATTTTCGGGAATTTGTCCACCGAGAACACTTCCAGCAGCTCGCCACGCAGGCGCGCTTCCAGCTGGCGTTCGGCCAGTTCAGCGATATCGATGGCGCCCTGGCTGGTCCATGCCACGTTCGGCAGTTGCGGGAAGACACCGGCCAGGCTCAGGCCGTGAGGCTTGACCAGGCGATGGGACAGCAGGTGCAACTTGAGGTACGCCTCAGGCGTGGAGGTCAGTGCGGCGTCTTCGGCCAGCAGCGTCGCGACCAGCGGGGTGTGGCTCTCGGCGAGTCGGTTGAGCAGTGCTGCTTGGGTAGCATCGACATTTTTGAGCGCATCAGCCAGTTGCAGCGCTTGGCTGATGGTAAAAGTGATCGCTTGATTACCTTCGGTGTAACCCAGGATCGGCGCGATGGCCGCGACGATTTCAGCCGACGGGTTGAGCAGGGGCTGTGCGTAAAACACTTCCAGCCAAGCACCTTGGCGGTTCTGAGTGCCGACGCCGAAGCCCAGGCTGAACAGGGAATGGGACATGCTGTTACCTCTACAAAAATGGAAGGGCTGGCCTACTTGAGGGCCGCCGAATAACTATCTGGCTTGAAGCCAATCAGGGTTCTGTCACCGAGATCGAGCACCGGGCGCTTGATCATCGAGGGTTGTGCGAGCATCAACTCAATGGCTTTCGACTGATCGAGATCGGCTTTGCGTTCGTCTTCGAGTTTGCGAAAGGTGGTGCCCGCACGGTTCAACACCACCTGCCAACCGTGCTCGTTGCACCATTGGGTCAAGTGTTCGCGATCAATACCGGCTGTTTTGTAATCATGGAACTCATAAGTCACCGCGTGCTCATCGAGCCAGGTGCGCGCCTTTTTCATGGTGTCGCAGGCTTTGATGCCGAAAAGGTGCAAGGTTTTGCTTGAAGCAGTCAAGGAATTGCCCCCCTTTGGACGAATGAAAAATGGAAGATCGCGGATTATGCCACGCTCAGCGCGTTTCGGCGTCGCCCGTCAGCAGGGTGCGACTTTTGTGTAAACGCCAGTGCGCGGCACAGACGGGTAACATAGCCGGGCAACATAGCCGAGTAAGATAGCCGGGTTATATGGCACTTCAACGGCCAGTTGTTGCCTGATGCCTGTCATTGCAAGTCGATTGTCCGGGAAATCCGCGTTATGCAAACCGCTTACACCGTTCTGATCCTGCTGATGCTGGTCAGCGTTTCGCGCCTGGTCGGGCGCATCATCCCACTGCCGTTGCCGTTGTTGCAGATTGCCGCCGGGGCCCTCCTGGCCTGGCCCACGTTGGGCCTGCACGTGGCGCTGGACCCGGAGCTGTTTCTGTTTCTGTTCTTGCCGCCGCTGCTGTTTTCCGATGGCTGGCGCATGCCCAAGCGTGAATTGTGGCGCTTGCGCGGGCCGATCCTGACACTGGCGGTGGGGTTGGTGCTGTTCACCGTGGTCGGTGCCGGCTACTTCATTCATTGGCTGTTGCCCTCGATTCCCTTGCCGGTGGCTTTTGCCCTGGCAGCGGTGCTGTCGCCCACGGACGCCGTGGCGGTGTCCGCCATTTCCCAGAACCGTTTGCCCAAGCCGCTGATGCACATGCTTCAGGGCGAGGCCTTGATGAATGACGCATCGGGCCTGGTGACCTTCAAATTTGCCCTGGCGGCGGCGTTGACCGGTGTGTTCTCGCTGGCCGATGCCAGTTTGACTTTTGTACTGGTGGCGGTGGGCGGCCTGGCGATCGGGGTGGCGCTGAGCTGGCTGGTCGGCCGCCTGCGCGCCTGGATGATTGCGCGGGGCTGGGATGACCCGGCGACCCATGTGGTGTTCATGTTGTTGCTGCCCTTTGCTGCCTATGTACTGGCCGAACGCCTGGGCGCGTCCGGCATTCTCTCGGCGGTGGCGGCAGGCATGATGCAAAGCTGGCTCGACCTGTTGCCGCGCCAGACCAGCACGCGCTTGCTCAACCGCAGCGTGTGGTCGTTGCTGGAGTTTGCCTTCAACGGTTTGATTTTCCTGCTGCTCGGTCTGCAACTGCCGGACATCATCAAGGCGGTGGTCAGCCATGAAACCACGCTGTGGCCCACCTTGATGTATCGCTGCCTGGAAGTGGTGGCGATCTTCCTGGTGCTGGTGGTATTGCGCTTTATCTGGGTGCAGAGCATCTGGCGGCTGTCGGGTCTGCTGCGCAGGCTGCGCGGCAAAAATGCGCTGACCCTGGTGCCGACGGCCCGTTCCTGCTGGTTGTTGACCGTCGGCGGTGTGCGCGGTGCGGTGACGTTGGCGGGGGTCATGTCGGTGCCCTTGCTGCTGGCGCCGGGGCAGGACTTCCCCGAGCGTGACCTGCTGATCTTTATCGCTGCCGGGGTCATCTTGTTGTCCCTGGTCGCTGCCTGTATTGCCCTGCCATTGCTGCTGCGGGGTGTCGAGAAAGGCCCGGATGAGAAGCGCCACAACGAAGTGCGCGAGGCCTGGAAAAAGACCGCCGTGGCGGCGATCCACGCGCTGGAGGTCGAAGAACCCGCCGAAGCCGAAACGCCGGACGCCGCTCAAGCGGCATTGGCCACCGAGCTCAAGGCGCGGCTGATGGCGGAGTATCGTCATCAGTTGGACGTATTCAATGACTCGGCCGAGGCTCAGGCACTGGCGCTGCAAATGGATCAGTTGGAGCGCAGGCTGAGGCTCAAGGCGCTACGCGCGCAGCGTCTGGAACTCTACCGTTTGAGTCGCCAGCACCAGATTGGCGACGATGTACTGCGCGAAGTGTTGGCGGACCTGGACATGAGTGAAGCGAACTTGGGTAGTGTTAAGTAGTGGCGTGGCTGATCATTGCCCGGATACCTGAATTGAGCACTTTACCCAAGAGTGTTTTGTCTTCTGGATAAAGCGACTGAATGAACGTTTTATCGCCTTCAGACAGGTTGAAGTTGCGCGGGATGGGGTTACCGGTGTTGAGTCTTGAGGCGGAAAAGCCATAGTGCATGATGGATTTGTCATCATAGTTTTCAGAGGCCGTTACTTGAGGGCGTGAAAAAGTGCGGATGATATTGTCATCGGCGTGGTAGCGGAATTCCCCCCGCAATTCGTACTCGTCGTAGATGTTCTGGTTGTTCAAGTCCAACGTCCGGTCAGGGTGCTGATGCTCATGTCTGAGGCCCAAAGCATGGCCGAACTCATGCTGGATCGTGGCGGCTATGCTATCGGGAGAGCGTGTGAAGCCGATGCCCATGGTGGGCTTGGACAGTGGAACGTTTTTGGCGTCGGTACCCACTTTTGACCATCCAGGGCCATTGTCATTGTCTGCCGTGATGCGTATGTCGCCGTTGGGGCTGTCAATGAACTTGAAATAGAGATTGGTGTGCGGCGCCCATTTATTGATGTTGTGCTTTACCAGATCCTTTTGTTCTTGTGTCATGTTCAGTCGCGAGATGGTCAGCACCGAATGTTGAGGCCATAGTTTGTTCGGCGTGGCGACGCCGCGTTTAGTTCTACTGAGAGGTGCGCTCACGGAGTGCGCAGGAACGGGATGGGTGGGGATCGTGAGGGTCATGTCGTTCACCTGAGCGTTTGTACCAGATGAACGTGGGTGGAACATTTAAGAGGCTTTGTTCCCATTTATGGGTTGCAAGATACATCCGTCATGGCCGCTCCCACGGTATGGGAGCGGCGTGAACCTCAACTGCGGCGCTGAATGAAAGCGCGTATCCGCTCAGCCGCTTCGACGCATTCGGCCAATGGCGCAACCAATGCCAGGCGTACACGGCCGGCACCGGGGTTGAAACCGTCCACTTCGCGAGACAGATAAGAGCCCGGCACCACCGTCACATGCTCTTGCACAAACAAATCGCGGCAGAAGTCCGCGTCGTCACCGTTCACATTCGGCCACAGATAAAAGCCGCCGTCCGGGCTTTGCACATCCAGCACCGGCTTGAGGATCGCCAGCACTGCGTCGAATTTTTCGCGATACAGGTCGCGGTTGGCCAGTACGTGGGCCTCGTCCTGCCAGGCTGCGATGCTGGCCAACTGGGTTTGCACCGGCATCGCGCAGCCATGGTAGGTGCGGTACAGCAGGAATGCCTTGAGGATATCCGCGTCACCCGCCACGAACCCGGAGCGTAGGCCCGGCAGGTTGGAGCGCTTGGACAGGCTGTGGAACACCACGCAACGCTTGAAGTCCTGGCGACCCAGTTCGACGCAGGCGCTCAGCAGGCCCGGCGGCGGGGTTTGTTCGTCAAAGTACAGCTCGCTGTAGCATTCGTCGGCGGCAATCACGAAGTCGTGCTCGTCGGCCAGGGCGATCAGCTTTTTCAGGGTGTCCGCCGGAATCAGCGCGCCGGTCGGGTTGCCCGGGGAGCACAGGAACAGGATCTGGCAACGTTTCCAGATGTCCGGCGACACGGCATCGAAGTCCGGGTTGAAACCATTGGTGTCCAGGCACGCCAAGTAATGCGGCTTGGCCCCGGCGAGGAACGCGGCGCCTTCGTAGATCTGGTAGAACGGGTTCGGGCTCACCACCAGCGCGTCGTCACCGCGATTGACCACGGTCTGGGTAAAGGCGAACAACGCCTCTCGCGTACCGTTGACCGGCAGGATGTTGCGCGCCGGGTCCAGCCAGCCTTGCGGGACGTTGAAGCGGCGCTCGCACCAGGCTCCAATCGCCTCGCGCAGTGCGGGGATGCCCAGTGTGGTCGGGTACACGGCCATCTGATCGAGGTTGTTACTCAACGCTTCGGCGACGAAGGTCGGGGATTTGTGCTTGGGTTCGCCGATGGACAGCGCAATCGGGCGTTTGTCCGGGTTCGGTGTGACGCTGCCGAGCAGGGCGCGCAGTTTCTCGAACGGGTAAGGCTGCAGCTGGTTCAGAGCGTTGTTCATCGCAAGTCTCGTCAAATTCAGTTGTCGGCACGCGGTCTGGTTGCCGGCGAAAATTCAATGTGGGAGGGGGCTTGCTCCCGATTGCGTTGTGTCAGTCAGCTGATCTTTATCTGATCCACTGCTATCGGGAGCACGCCCCTCTCACATAAGCCTGTGTTCATAGGGTCAAGCGTGTCAGCTCGACGCCCGGTTCCTGGGTCACGCTCAATTGCTCCACGATCGCCTCCTGCAAGCGGCGGCACAGCTCAGGGTCGGACAGCGGCTGGTTGTCGGCGTCGGTGATGAAGAACACGTCTTCCACGCGCTCGCCGAGGGTCGCGATCTTGGCGTTTTGCAGCGACAGGTCGAATTCCAGGAAAATCCCTCCGATCCGTGCCAGCAGGCCCGGGCGATCCGGCGCGCTGAGCTCCAGTAAGGTGACCGGGCGCTGGGCGTCGTTGGAAATAGTCACTTGGGGGGCAAAGGCAAAGTGCTTGAGCTGGCGCGGTACGCGGCGCTGGATGATGGTCGGATAATCATCCGGGTTGCGCAGGGCTTCGGTCAGGCCTTCGCGGATCTTCTTCACACGCACCGGATTATCGCCGATCGAGTCGCCATCGGTGTCGAGCACAATATAGGTGTCGAGGGTGAACTGGCTGCTGGAGGTGATCACCCGGGCATCATGAATGTTCAGGTTGAGCTGGTCCATGGCCGCCACGGTTACGGCGAAGAAGTCGTGCTGGTCCGGCGCGTAGATGAAGATCTGCGTGCCGCCTTCGAATTCGCGCTGGGTGGTTTCCTTGATCAGTACCAGCGGGCCACCATCGGCCGGCTGTTGAAGGATGGCGTCAGTGTGCCAGGCGACGTCGCCGGCGGTGTGGCGCAGGAAATAATCGTCACCCAGTTGCGACCACAATTGTTCGACGTCATCCGGGTCGTTGCCCCCGCGCACCAGGATATCCAGGGCCGCGCTTTGGGTGCGACGGATCTGCTCTTCACGGTCCACCGGGTTTTCCAGGCCGCGGCGCAGGGCGCGCTTGGTCTCGGTGTACAGCTGGCGCAACAGGCTGGCGCGCCAGGAATTCCAGAGCGTAGGGTTGGTGGCGTTGATGTCGGAGACGGTCAGCACGTAGAGGTAGTCGAGGCGGGTCTCATCGCCCACGATCTGCGCGAAGTCGTGGATGACTTGCGGGTCGGACAAGTCCTTACGCTGGGCAGTGGTCGACATGACCAGGTGGTTCTGCACCAGCCAGACAATCAGGCGGCTGTCCCACAACGGCAATTGGTGACGCTGGCAGAACGCTTCGGCATCGACTGCGCCGATCTCCGAGTGATCGCCGTGCCGGCCTTTGCCGATGTCGTGGTACAGGCCGGCCAGGTAAATCAGTTCCGGCTTGGGCAGCTTGGCCATGAGCTTGCTGGCCAGTGGGAATTTCTCTGACACCTGGGTGTACTGCAACTTACGCAAATGCTTGATCAGGTTCAGGGTGTGCGCGTCCACGGTATAGATGTGGAACAGGTCATGCTGCATCTGCCCGACGATAAAGCCGAACTCGGGCAGGTAGCGCCCGAGGATGCCGTAGCGGTTCATCCGCCGCAGGTTGCGGTGGATGCCGATCTTGCACTTGAACAGTTCGATAAACAGGCTGGTGTTGCGGATGTCGTGACGAAATGCCTCGTCGATCAGATGGCGGTTTTCCCGCAGCAGGCGGATGGTGTCGGCGCGCACGCCTTTGATTTCCGGCTGCTGGGCCATCAGCACGAAGATTTCCAGCATGGCGAACGGCGTGCGGCGGAACACGTTGTCGTTGCGCGCCTCGATATAGCCATCATGCAGTTGGAAGCGTGCGTTGATCGGCTGCGGCGGCGCTTCGTCTTCGGGCGCCAGGATCACTTCTTCGAAGTGCTGGATGATCAGGTCGCTGAGCTGGGCGATGCTCATCACCACCCGGTAATACTGCTGCATGAAGCTTTCGATGCTGGTCTTCGCATCTTCGCCTTCGAAACCCAGCAAGGTGGCGATGGAGCGCTGGTGGTCGAACAGCAGGCGGTCCTCGGAGCGCCCGGCGAGCATGTGCAGGGCGTAGCGCACCTTCCACAGGAACTCCTGGGACGAGGCCAGCAGCGCGTTTTCACTTTCCACCAGAAAGCCCTCGCCGGCCAGGGCGCGCAGGTTCAGGGTGCCGTACTGACGACGGGCGACCCACAAGATCGTCTGGATATCGCGCAACCCGCCCGGCGAACCTTTGACGTTGGGTTCCAGGTTGTATTCGGTGTCGTTGTATTTGTGGTGCCGTGCCTTTTGCTCGGCGTGCTTGGCCAGGAAAAACTCCTTGCTTGGCCACATGTGCGCGGTGCTGGTGACCTCGAGCATGCGCTGGCGCAGGCGCTCGGGGCCACAGATGGTGCGGCTTTCCATCAGGTTGGTGACGACCGTCAAGTCGGCGCGGGCCTCTTCGGCGCACTCTTGGACCGAGCGTACGCTCTGGCCGACTTCCAGGCCGATGTCCCACAACAGCGTCAGAAAGCGCTCGATGGAATCGCGAAAAATCTCATGGTCGGCGCTGTCCAGCAGGATCAGCAGGTCGATGTCGGAGTAGGGGTGCAGCTCGCCACGCCCGTAGCCGCCGACCGCCACCAGGGCGATATCCGCCTCGGTGCTCCAGCTGAACTGTTCCCAGGCTTTTTGCAGGATATTGTCGACGAACCAGGCGCGGTCCTCGATCAGCCTGCGTATGTCGCGGCCGCTGCGAAAGCGCGCGTCGAGCACGTCGCGCGCCTGGCGGATCGCTTTCTTGAACGCGGCGATGGGGCTTGCCTTCAACGCCAGTTCGGCCTGGAACTGGCCACGGTCGAAGAGTTCGGGATCCACCTGGGGCATCGATCGGCTTTCCTTTCTATCTGTCAGTCAGTCATTACACCGTTGGGAAAACCTGCCCGGCCTCTACGCCGAAACGCGTGGAATCGTGTCATCGGCGCGCAGGGTGAAGATCTCGTAGCCGGTCTCGGTGACCAGCAGGGTGTGTTCCCACTGCGCCGAGAGCTTGCGGTCCTTGGTGATGGCGGTCCAGCCGTCGCCCAGCACCTTGGTATCGGCCTTGCCCTGGTTGATCATCGGCTCGATGGTAAAGGTCATGCCAGCCTTGAGTTCCATGCCGGTGCCGGCGCGGCCGTAGTGCAGGATCTGCGGTTCTTCGTGGAAGACGGTGCCGATGCCGTGGCCGCAGAACTCGCGTACCACCGAGAAACCGTTCTTTTCGGCGTGTTTCTGAATCACTTCACCGATATCGCCCAGGCGGCAGCCGGGCTTGACGATCTCGATGGCCTTGTACATGCATTCCTGGGTCACCTGGGATAGGCGTTCGGCCCAGGGCGCCACGGTGCCGACATGGAACATGCGACTGGTGTCGCCGAAGTAACGGTCCTTGATCACGGTGACGTCGATGTTCAGGGTGTCGCCATCCTTCAGCGGCTTGTCACCCGGAATCCCGTGGCAGACCACGTGGTTGACCGAGGTGCAGATCGACTTGGGGAAGCCCTTGTAGTTCAGCGGAGCAGGGATGGCGCCTTGCACGTTGACTATATAGTCGTGGCAGATCTGGTTCAGTGCTTCAGTGGTGACGCCGGGCTTGACGTGTTCGGCGATCATTTCCAGCACGTCGGCAGCCAGCTTTCCGGCAATGCGCATGCCGGCGATGTCTTCGGCGGTTTTCAAACTCACGGTCATACAGGCTCTCTCTAGCGCAATACGCTGAAATCAATTCGGTTGACGGGCGTGCGACAAAAAGCTTGCAGGATTCGCACAAGCCACAAAAAACGCGATTCTAACAGACGATGGCGTCAAATCATGAGCCTCTGATGATCGCTTCTCTCTATAAGGTAGGGGTAGGTCGGCTCTGTTCAAGGGCTTGCGCGAGCGCGGCGCGCGGCAAACGTGAATGCGTGTTCCGTTTTTGCCGATGCTGTGGTATAAAATGCGCCGCTTTCCGGGGATACCCCGCAGAGCTTAAATCCACACACGTGTCGACACGATGACTTGGGTGCCGGAGGCCTTGATGCCGCTGGTTGGTCATTGGGATACGTGGAGGCCAAACCCGACTTATTAAGGAACTATCATGTCCCAAGTCAACATGCGCGATATGCTGAAGGCCGGTGTGCACTTCGGTCACCAGACCCGTTACTGGAACCCGAAAATGGGTAAGTACATTTTCGGCGCACGTAACAAGATCCACATTATCAACCTTGAAAAAACCCTGCCTATGTTCAACGAAGCGCTGACCTTCGTAGAGCGCCTGGCTCAGGGCAAAAACAAGATTCTGTTCGTCGGCACCAAGCGTTCCGCTGGCAAGATCGTTGCTGAAGAAGCAGCACGTTGCGGTTCGCCGTACGTCGATCACCGCTGGTTGGGCGGCATGCTGACCAACTTCAAAACCATCCGTGCTTCCATCAAGCGTCTGCGTGACCTTGAAGTGCAAGCCGAAGACGGTACTTTCGCCAAGCTGACCAAGAAAGAGGCGCTGATGCGCACTCGCGACCTGGAAAAGCTCGATCGTTCCCTGGGTGGTATCAAGGACATGGGCGGTCTGCCTGACGCACTGTTCGTTATCGACGTTGATCACGAGCGCATCGCGATCACCGAAGCCAACAAGCTGGGCATCCCTGTTATCGGCGTAGTCGATACCAACAGCAGCCCGGAAGGTGTTGACTACATCATCCCAGGCAACGATGACGCAATCCGCGCTATCCAGCTGTACATGGGTTCGATGGCTGACGCTGTAATCCGTGGTCGTAACCACGTTGCTGGTGGTACCGAGCAGTTCGTTGAAGAAGCTCCGGTCGCTGCCGCTGAGTAACTGACGCCCTGGCGTTGACTCAGTAAGCAAAAAGGGGGCTTGGCCCCCTTTTTGCCACCTCGAAAACCGTTTGTCGGCGCCCATTTGTAGCAGCGCAACATTGCGACTGTAACGTGCAGCAGCTAACAACGGTGGTTCGGGAAGAATTGATCCCCCGTTCGATCGGGTGGAATGGTTGAAAACCTATCCAAGAGGAATTTGAAAATGGCAGCAATTACTGCAGCGTTGGTTAAAGAACTGCGTGAGCGTACCGGCGAAGGCATGATGGATTGCAAGAAAGCCCTGGAAAAGGCTGACGGCGACATTGAAAAAGCCATTGATGACATGCGTGCTTCCGGCGCGATCAAGGCTGCCAAGAAAGCAGGCAACGTAGCTGCTGAAGGCGCTATCGCTCTGAAAGAAGACGGCAAATCCGCCGTTCTGCTGGAAGTGAACTCGCAGACCGACTTCCTGGCTCTGCAGGACGACTTCAAGGCATTTGTTGCTGCCAGCGTTGATAAAGCGTTCGCCGACAAGCTGACTGATGTCGCTCCGCTGATCGAGGCTCAAGAAGCTGCACGCCTGGTTCTGGTTGGCAAGGTTGGCGAAAACGTCAACATTCGTCGCCTGACCCGTGTGGAAGGTGATGTTGTTGGTGGTTACCTGCACGGCAACAAAATCGGTGTAGCGGTTGTTCTGAAAGGCGGCGACGTTGAGCTGGCTAAAGACATCGCCATGCACGTTGCTGCAAGCAACCCTGAGTTCCTGCTGCCTTCGGAAGTGTCTGCCGAAGCGATCGAGCGTGAGAAAGCTGTGTTCCTGCAGCTGAACGAAGAAAAAATCAAAGGCAAGCCAGAAAACATTGTTGAAAATATGGTCAAGGGCCGTATCAGCAAGTTCCTGGCTGAAGCAAGCCTGGTTGAGCAGGCGTTCGTCAAGAACCCTGAAATCAAGGTGGGCGAACTGGCCAAGAAAGCCGGTGCTGAAATCGTTTCCTTCACCTACTTCAAAGTAGGCGACGGCATCGAGAAGCCGGTCGACAACTTCGCTGAAGAAGTTGCTGCCCAGCTGGCTGCCGCCAAGCAATAAGACAGTTTTCAACTGTCGCCCGAAAGAGGCTGCCCGCTCACGCGCGCAGCCTCTTTTCAAATGGGAAGGCTAATTTTATTTGGCTTCCCCTTGGAACTGGCTTACAAAGCCGTGTTCCGATGGCGCTGTGATAGCGTCCAGCTAGAGTGAACGCAAGCCGTAAACGGCTCGCCAAGAATTTTTTAAGAAAATACGCCGCAGGAGAGATTCGCAATGGCTCAGCAGGGCAGTGGTTATCAGGCTCGCTATAAACGCATTCTACTCAAGCTCAGCGGCGAGGCCCTGATGGGCTCGGAAGAGTTCGGGATCGACCCCAAGGTGCTTGACCGCATGGCGCTCGAAGTCGGCCAATTGGTCGGTATCGGTGTTCAAGTGGGCCTGGTGATCGGCGGTGGCAACCTGTTCCGCGGTGCGGCGCTGAGTGCTGCCGGCATGGATCGGGTCACTGGCGACCACATGGGCATGCTGGCCACTGTGATGAACGCCCTGGCCATGCGTGACGCCCTGGAGCGCGCCAATATCTCGGCCATCGTGATGTCGGCGATTTCCATGGTCGGCGTGACCGATCACTACGATCGCCGCAAAGCCATGCGCCACCTGAACTCCAAGGAAGTGGTGATCTTCGCCGCAGGCACCGGTAACCCGTTCTTCACCACCGATTCGGCCGCGTGTCTGCGCGCTATCGAAATCGACGCCGACGTGGTGCTGAAGGCGACCAAGGTGGATGGCGTATACACTGCAGATCCATTCAAAGACCCGCATGCCGAGAAGTTCGATCATCTGACCTACGATGAAGTACTGGATCGCAAGCTGGGTGTGATGGACCTGACGGCTATCTGCCTGTGCCGCGACCACAAGATGCCGCTGCGCGTATTTAACATGAACAAGCCCGGCGCCCTGCTGAATATCGTACACGGCGGCGCGGAAGGGACTCTGATCGAGGAAGGCCAACAATGATCAACGAAATCAAGAAAGACGCTCAAGAGCGTATGCACAAATCCCTGGAGTCGCTCAACCATGCGTTCGGTCAGATTCGTACCGGCAAAGCGCACCCGAGCATCCTGGGCAGCGTGATGGTGCCGTACTACGGCACGGACACGTCCATCACCCAGGTGGCCAACATCACCGTAAAAGACTCGCGCACCCTGCAAGTCGTGGCCTTCGAGCGCAACATGCTCGGTGCTGTCGACAAGGCCATCCAGAGCGCCGGCTTGAACCTCAACCCGACCAACCTGGGCGAGTTGCTGCTGATTTCCATGCCTGCCCTGACCGAAGAAACCCGCAAGGGCTTCACCAAGCAGGCGCGCAGCGCGGCTGAAGATGCACGCGTGGCCGTGCGCAATATCCGTCGCGATGCTTTGGGTGATCTGAAGAAGCTGGTCAAGGACAAGGAAATCAGCGAAGACGAAGAACGTCGCGCCGTTGCCGATATCGATAAGCTGACCAAGGATGCGGAGGCCCAGATCACCAAGGCCACCGAAGAAAAAGAAAAGGACCTGATGGCCGTATAAGGGGTCAGGACGCCTTCATGGAAAAGACCAAGCAGACTGTGCCCTCTGTGGTGCCGCGCCATGTCGCGATCATCATGGATGGGAATAATCGCTGGGCGAAGAAACGCTTTATGCCGGGTGTTGCCGGGCATAAAGCGGGTGTCGATGCGGTGCGCGCTGTCATCGAAGTGTGTGCCGAAGCCAAGGTCGAAGTGCTGACGCTGTTTGCCTTTTCCAGTGAGAACTGGCAGCGGCCTGCCGAAGAAGTCAGCGCCTTGATGGACCTGTTCTTCAAGGCGCTGCGTCGCGAGGCCAAGCGCCTCAATGATAACAACATCAGCCTGCGTATCATTGGGGATCGCTCCCGGTTCCACCCGGAGCTGCAAGCGGCCATGCGTGAAGCCGAGGCGATCACTGCCGGCAGCAACCGTTTTGTGCTGCAGATCGCAGCCAACTACGGCGGCCAGTGGGACATTGCCCAGGCTGCGCAGCGACTGGCCCGCGAAGTGCAGGCCGGTCATCTGCGGCCCGACGACATCACGCCCGAACTGTTGCAAACCTGCCTGGTGACCGGCGACTTGCCGTTGCCGGACTTGTGCATCCGTACCGGTGGCGAGCATCGCATCAGCAATTTCCTGCTGTGGCAGCTAGCCTATACCGAGCTGTACTTCTCCGACCTGTTCTGGCCGGACTTCAAACACGATGCCATGCGCAATGCGCTGGCTGATTTCGCTTCCCGTCAGCGTCGCTTCGGTAAAACGAGCGAGCAGATCGAAGCTGGAGCCCGGGTTTAAATGCTTAAACAACGAATCATCACGGCACTGATCCTGCTGCCGATTGCCTTGTGCGGTTTTTTCCTGCTCGAGGGTTCCGGGTTTGCGCTGTTCATCGGCCTGGTCGTCACGCTCGGCGCATGGGAGTGGGCGCGCCTGGCGGGGTTCAGCGACCAATTGCCCCGTATGGCATATGCCGCAATCGTCGCGCTGTTGCTGTTCCTGATGTACATCCTGCCCGATATCGCGCCCTGGGTGCTGGGGGCGGCGGTACTGTGGTGGGCCACGGCGACGTTCCTGGTGCTGACCTATCCGCGTACCAGCGGCCAGTGGTCCAGTGTGGCGTGCAAGTTGGTGATTGGCTTGCTGATCCTGCTGCCGGCCTGGCAAGGACTGGTGGAGATCAAGCGTTTCCCGAACGGCAACGAATTGATCCTGGCCGTCATGGTGCTGGTCTGGGGGGCTGACATCGGCGCCTACTTTTCGGGCCGTGCCTTTGGCAAGCGTAAACTGGCGCCTGCGGTCAGCCCGGGCAAGAGCTGGGAAGGCGTATACGGGGGCCTGGCCTTGACGCTACTGATTGCGTTGGTGGTCGGTGTGCTGCGTGACTGGTCGGTGAAGCAGATTATCCTGGCCTTGCTGGGGACTGCCGTGGTCGTATTCATTTCGGTGGTGGGCGACCTCACCGAAAGCATGTTCAAGCGTCAGGCCGGGATCAAGGACAGCAGTAACCTGCTGCCAGGTCACGGTGGCGTGCTGGACCGTATTGATAGTCTCACCGCTGCGTTGCCGATCTTTGCCGTGTTGCTGTGGATGATCGCTTCGTGAGCCGCTTGCAACAGGTCACCGTGCTGGGAGCGACGGGCTCGGTCGGGCTGAGCAGCCTGGATGTAATCGCCCGTCATCCTGACCGTTATCAGGTATTTGCCCTGACTGGCTTCACGCGTATGAGCGAACTGCTGGCGCTGTGCGTGCGTCACTCGCCGCGTTTTGCGGTGGTGCCGCAGGCAGCTGCTGCGCGAGGGCTGCAGGATGACCTGCGCGCTGCCGGCCTTGCTACCCAAGTGCTGGTGGGCGAGGAAGGTCTGTGCCAGGTGTCGGCGGATGCCGAAGTGGATACGGTCGTGGCGGCGATAGTCGGGGCGGCGGGTTTGCGTCCCACACTGGCCGCAGTCGACGCGGGCAAAAAGATCCTGCTGGCCAATAAAGAAGCCCTGGTCATGTCCGGCGCGCTCTTCATGCAGGCTGTGCGCAAGAGCGGTGCGGTCCTGTTGCCCCTCGACAGTGAGCACAACGCGATTTTTCAGTGCATGCCCGCCGATTTTGCCCGCGGCTTGAGCCAGGTGGGTGTGCGTCGGATTTTGCTCACGGCTTCCGGTGGACCTTTCCGGCAAACTCCGCTGGATGAGCTGGAGTATGTATCGCCGGACCAGGCGTGTGCGCATCCGAATTGGTCCATGGGGCGCAAAATCTCCGTGGACTCGGCAAGCATGATGAACAAAGGGCTGGAGCTGATCGAGGCGTGCTGGTTGTTCGATGCGCGGCCCGACCAGGTGGAAGTGGTGATTCACCCTCAAAGTGTGATTCATTCCCTGGTCGATTACGTAGACGGCTCGGTACTGGCGCAATTGGGTAACCCCGATATGCGCACACCGATCGCCAATGCCTTGGCTTGGCCGGAACGGATTGACTCCGGTGTGGCGCCGTTGGACCTGTTTGCGATTGCGCGCCTGGACTTTCAAGCGCCGGACGAGCAGCGCTTCCCGTGCCTGCGTCTGGCCCGGCAAGCGGCCGAGGCGGGTAACAGTGCGCCAGCCATGCTTAATGCAGCCAATGAAGTGGCCGTGGCAGCGTTTCTCGAACGGCGCATCCGCTTTCCGCAGATCGCGAGTATCATCGAGGACGTTCTGAATCTTGAGCCGGTAGTGGCTGTGAATGATCTGGGAGCAGTGTTCGAGGCGGATACCAAGGGTCGGGCCCTGGCCGAGCAATGGCTGGACCGCAACGCGCGTCAGGTTGTGGGCGGGTGAGCGCCTTCAGGCATCGGATTGAAATGCGGAGAAATTAGATGAGTGCGCTCTACATGATTGTCGGCACCCTGGTTGCTCTGGGCGTGCTGGTTACCTTCCACGAATTCGGCCACTTCTGGGTGGCGCGTCGTTGCGGCGTCAAGGTATTGCGCTTTTCCGTCGGTTTCGGCATGCCGCTGGTTCGCTGGCATGATCGTCGTGGCACTGAGTTCGTGATCGCAGCTATCCCGTTGGGTGGCTATGTGAAGATGCTCGATGAGCGAGAAGGCGAAGTGCCTGCGGATCAGTTGGACCAGTCCTTCAACCGCAAGACCGTTCGTCAGCGGATCGCCATCGTGGCTGCCGGCCCGATCGCCAACTTCCTGCTGGCGATGGTGTTTTTCTGGGTCCTCGCCATGCTGGGCAGCCAGCAGGTGCGCCCGGTCATCGGTGCGGTCGAGTCGGGCAGTATTGCGGCCAAGGCCGGGTTGGTGGCAGGGCAGGAAATTGTTTCCATTGATGGCGAGCCCACCACCGGTTGGGGCGCGGTCAATTTGCAGTTGGTGCGTCGACTGGGCGAGAGCGGTACTGTCAATGTGGTGGTGCGCGAGCAGGACTCCAGTGCCGAAAGCCCGCGTGAGCTGGCGTTGGACCGTTGGCTTCAAGGCGCTGACGAGCCGGATCCGATCAAATCCCTGGGCATTCGTCCCTGGCGTCCGGCGTTGCCGCCAGTACTGGCCGAGCTGGATCCCAAGGGCCCGGCCCAAGCCGCGGGTCTTAAGACCGGCGATCGGCTGTTGGCCCTTGATGGCCAGGCACTGGGTGACTGGCAGCAAGTGGTCGATCTGGTGCGTGTACGTCCTGATACCAAAATTGTGCTGAAAGTTGAGCGTGAAGGTGCTCAAATCGACGTCCCCGTGACCTTGTCGGTTCGTGGGGAGGCCAAGGCCGCCGGGGGTTACCTGGGTGCCGGGGTCAAAGGTGTCGAGTGGCCGCCATCGATGGTGAGAGAGGTCAGCTTCGGGCCGTTGGCCGCGATTGGCGAGGGTGCTAAACGCACTTGGACCATGAGCGTGCTGACCCTCGAATCCCTCAAGAAAATGTTGTTCGGCGAGCTCTCGGTAAAAAACTTGAGTGGACCGATAACCATTGCTAAAGTGGCGGGCGCTTCTGCCCAGTCGGGTGTCGCGGATTTCCTGAATTTCCTGGCTTATCTGAGTATCAGCCTTGGAGTTCTGAATTTGCTGCCCATTCCAGTATTGGATGGGGGGCATCTGCTGTTTTATCTGGTCGAGTGGGTGCGTGGTCGCCCCTTGTCGGATCGGGTGCAGGGTTGGGGGATACAGATCGGTATCAGTTTGGTGGTCGGAGTGATGTTGTTAGCTCTGGTCAACGATCTGGGACGACTGTAACGCTTCGCTGAATTGCGAATCTGCCGCATTTTGCGGCAGTTTGTTTATTGCCAGTTGGAATAAGAAAGGACTTCATGAAACGTCTGCTGCTAACTGCGGTTCTCACCGTATTGATGATCGCCGAAGTTCACGCCGAGTCCTTCACCATCTCCGATATTCGCGTCAACGGCCTCCAGCGGGTTTCCGCGGGTAGCGTCTTTGGTGCCTTGCCGTTGAACGTCGGGGAACAGGCTGATGATCGTCGCCTGGTGGAATCCACTCGTGCGCTGTTCAAAACCGGGTTCTTTCAAGATATCCAACTGGGTCGCGAAGGCAATGTCCTGGTCATCACCGTCGTCGAGCGGCCTTCCGTCGCGAGTATCACGATCGAAGGCAACAAGGCCATCTCCACTGAAGACCTGATGAAAGGGTTGAAGCAGTCGGGCCTGGCCGAGGGCGAAATCTTCCAGCGCGCCACCCTTGAAGGTGTGCGTAACGAACTGCAGCGCCAGTACGTTGCCCAGGGCCGCTACTCGGCGAGCGTGGAAACGGAAGTGATCCCGCAGCCGCGTAACCGGGTAGGCCTGAAGGTCAACATCAACGAAGGCACCGTGGCGGCCATCCAGCATATCAACGTGGTGGGCAACACCAAGTTCGCTGATCAAGACCTGATCGACCTGTTCGAACTCAAGACCACCAACTGGTTGTCGTTCTTCAAGAACGATGACAAGTACGCCCGTGAAAAATTGTCCGGCGACTTGGAACGCCTGCGCTCCTACTACCTGGACCGTGGCTACATCAATATGGACATCGCTTCGACCCAGGTGTCCATCACCCCGGACAAGAAGCACGTCTACATCACTGTCAACGTCAACGAAGGCGAGAAGTACAAGGTTCGTGACGTCAAGCTCAGCGGTGACTTGAAAGTGCCTGAAGACCAGGTCAAGTCCCTGTTGCTGGTCCAGAAGGACCAGGTGTTCTCGCGCAAGCTGATGACCACCACCTCCGAGCTGATCACCCGTCGCCTGGGTAACGAAGGCTATACCTTCGCCAACGTCAACGGCGTGCCGACCCCGAACGATGAAGACCACACCGTGGACATCACGTTCGTCGTCGATCCAGGCAAGCGTGCCTACGTCAACCGCATCAACTTCCGTGGCAACACCAAGTCCTCGGACGAAGTGCTGCGTCGTGAAATGCGCCAGATGGAAGGCGGTTGGGCGTCGACTTACCTGATCGACCAATCCAAGACCCGACTTGAGCGCCTGGGCTTCTTCAAGGAAGTCAACGTTGAAACCCCGGCCGTACCGGGTGTGGATGACCAGGTCGACGTGAACTACGCCGTTGAAGAACAAGCCTCGGGCTCGATTACCGCCAGCGTCGGTTTCGCCCAGAGCGCCGGTTTGATCCTGGGGGGTTCCATTACCCAGAACAACTTCCTCGGTACCGGTAACCGTGTCTCCATCGGTCTGACCCGAAGCGAATACCAGAGCCGATACAACTTCGGCTACACCGACCCCTACTGGACTGCAGATGGTGTGAGCCTGGGCTACAACGCCTTCTATCGCACCACCGATTACAAAGACCTCGACGTTGACGTTGCAAGCTATGCGATCGACAGCCTCGGTGCCGGTGTGAACGTGGGTTACCCGATCAGCGAGACCTCGCGTCTCACCTTCGGCCTGACCGCGCAGCAGGATGAGATCAAGACCGGTGTGTACACCGTGGATGAGATTTTCGACTTCACCCGCCGTGAAGGCGACAAGTTCCTGAACTTCAAGGCGTCTGCCGGCTGGTCCGAGTCGACCCTGAACAAAGGTGTACTGGCAACCCGTGGCCATTCCCAGAGCCTGACTGCGGAAGTCACCACGCCGGGCAGCGACCTGTCGTTCTTCAAGCTCGATTATCGCGGCCAGTTGTTCCAGCCGTTGAGCGACAACTACACCATGCGCCTGCACACCGAGCTGGGCTATGGCGACGGCTATGGTTCGACCAACGGCTTGCCGTTCTATGAAAACTACTACGCGGGTGGCTTCAACTCGGTACGTGGCTTCAAGGACAGCACCCTGGGTCCTCGTGGTACGCCGAGCCGTGGCGAGGCGCTTACTGGTAACCGGGGCACTGTAGCTGACTCGGACAACGACCCGCTGCCGTTCGGCGGTAACGTACTGATCCAGGGTGGTGCGGAAATTCTGTTCCCGCTGCCATTCGTGAAAGATCAGCGTTCCCTGCGTACTTCGGTCTTCTGGGACGTGGGTAACGTGTTCGACTCCAAATGTGAACAGGTCACCAACCCGAACGGTTCGCGGTCCAACACCCAGTGCAATGACGTGAGCCTCAGCAATCTGGCGAGCTCCGTGGGTGTGGGTGTGACCTGGGTGACCGCGCTTGGCCCATTGAGCTTTGCTCTGGCCATGCCGATCAAGAAACCGGATAACGCTGAAACCCAGATTTTCCAATTCTCCCTTGGCCAGACGTTCTAAGCGTCTGACCTAAGATAACGACAACGGATTCTGTAGGAGTACATCGTGCGTAAGTTGACTCAATTGGTCTTGCTGGCCACTGTGCTGGTAACCACCCCGGCCTTCGCCGAAATGAAAATCGCCGTGCTGAACTATCAGATGGCCCTGCTGGAATCTGACGCGGCCAAGCGTTATGCCGTGGATGCCGAGAAGAAATTCGGTCCGCAACTGACCAAGCTCAAGACCCTGGAAAGCAGCGCCAAGGGCATCCAGGACCGCCTGGTTGCCGGTGGCGACAAGATGCAGCAAGGCGAGCGCGAGCGTCTGGAGCTTGAGTTCAAGCAAAAGGCCCGTGACTACCAGTTCCAATCCAAGGAGCTGAACGAAGCCAAGGCGGTTGCCGACCGCGAAATGCTCAAGCAGCTCAAGCCCAAGCTCGACAGCGCTGTGGAAGAAGTCATCAAGAAGGGTGCCTTTGACCTGGTGTTCGAGCGCGGCGCCGTGATTGACGTCAAGCCTCAATACGACATCACCCGCCAGGTGATCGAGCGCATGAACCAGCTGAAGTAAACCATGACTGCGACTATCAAGCTCGGCGAGTTGGCCGAGTTCCTGGGGGCCACCTTGCGTGGCTCCAAGGAGAAGGAAATCACTGGGCTAGCCACCTTGCAGGAGGCTGGCCCAGCTCAGTTGAGCTTCCTCGCAAACCCTCAATACCGTAAATACCTGGTCGATTGCCAAGCCGCAGCCGTGTTGCTCAAGGCCGCTGACGCCGAAGGGTTTATCGGGGATGCGCTGGTGGTGGCTGATCCCTACCTGTGCTACGCGAAAGCATCGCACCTGTTCGATCCCAAGCCGAAGGCGGCGGGTGGTATCCATCCGTCAGCGGTGATCGCGCAGGATGCGCAGGTCGATCCTGCGGCCAGCATTGGCGCTTTCGCGGTCATCGAGAGTGGCGCGCGTATTGGCGCTGGCGTCACCGTAGGCGCGCATTGCTTTATCGGTGCGCGCTGCGAAATCGGCGCCGATGGCTGGCTGGCGCCTCGCGTTACTCTTTACCACGATGTGCGTATCGGGCAGCGGGTGGTCATTCAGTCAGGTGCAGTGATCGGCGGTGAAGGCTTTGGCTTTGCCAATGCCAAAGGTATCTGGCACAAGATTGCCCAGGTCGGCGGCGTATTGATCGGTGACGACGTGGAAATCGGTGTCAACACCGCGGTCGATCGCGGGGCCCTGGCCGACACCGTGATAGGCAATGGCGTGAAGCTCGACAACCAGATCCAGATCGCCCACAACGTGCAGATTGGCGACCATACCGCCATGGCTGCCTGCGTGGGGATTTCCGGCAGCACTAAAATCGGCAAGCATTGCATGCTTGCCGGTGGCGTGGGGCTGGTGGGGCATATCGATATTTGCGACAACGTCTTCATCACTGGCATGACCATGGTCACTCACTCGATTACCGAGCCAGGGGCTTATTCATCCGGTACCGCCATGCAGCCTGCGGCTGAATGGCGCAAGAGTGCGGCGCGTCTGAGACAGCTCGACGACATGGCTCGACGTCTCAAACAGCTGGAAAAGCGTGTTGGGGACGTGACCCCTGGCGGTGATGCTTCATCAGAAGGCTGATACCATTTCCATATCAAGTGTGCACAGCCGATAGACTGCCTCCTTGATTTGCTAGCGGGGCGTGCTTTTAGTCCGCCCGCCCCCAATCTTTATTACAGGCTTCCCCCCGAAATGATGGACATCAACGAGATTCGCGAATACCTGCCTCACCGTTATCCGTTCCTGCTGGTGGATCGTGTAGTGGACCTCAATGTTGAGGAAAAGCGCATTCGTGCCTACAAGAATGTCAGCATCAACGAACCGTTTTTCAATGGTCACTTTCCTGCGCATCCCATCATGCCGGGCGTGTTGATCATCGAAGCAATGGCCCAGGCTGCCGGTATCCTTGGTTTCAAAATGCTTGACCTCAAGCCTGCCGACGGCACGCTTTACTATTTCGTGGGTTCCGACAAGTTGCGTTTCCGCAATCCGGTCACTCCGGGTGACCAGTTGATCCTGGAAGCCAAGTTCATCAGTTGCAAGCGCCAGATCTGGAAGTTCGAATGCCAGGCTTCGGTGGATGGCAAGCCGGTGTGCTCTGCCGAGATCATCTGTGCGGAACGCAAACTATGAGTTTGATTGACCCTCGCGCAATCATCGATCCGTCGGCCGTACTGGCCGCCGACGTTGAGGTCGGCCCCTGGTCGATCGTCGGCGCAGGTGTGGAAATCGGCGAGGGGACTGTCATCGGGCCACACGTGATCCTCAAGGGTCCGACCCGCATTGGCAAACACAATCGTATCTACCAGTTTTCCTCGGTAGGCGAAGACACCCCGGACATGAAGTACAAGGGTGAAGAAACACGCCTGGTCATCGGTGACCACAACATCATCCGTGAAGGCGTGACCATTCACCGTGGCACCGTGCAGGATCGAGCCGAGACCACGCTGGGTGATCACAACCTGGTGATGGCCTATGCGCATATCGGCCACGACAGCGTGATTGGCAACCATTGCATCCTGGTCAACAACACCGCGTTGGCCGGGCACGTGCATGTGGATGATTGGGCGATCCTGTCCGGTTTCACCCTGGTGCATCAATATTGCCATATCGGCGCCCACAGCTTTTCCGGCATGGGCACCGCCATCGGCAAGGATGTCCCTGCATTCGTCACGGTGTTCGGCAATCCTGCCGAAGCCCGCAGCATGAATTTCGAAGGCATGCGCCGTCGCGGTTTCAGCGACGACGCAATCCAGGCCCTGCGCCGCGCCTACAAGACGGTTTACCGTCAAGGGCTGACGGTTGAGCAGGCCCTGATCGAACTGGCCGAGCCGGCAGCGTCGTTCCCGGAAGTCGCGGTGTTTCGTGACTCGATCCAGGCGTCGACTCGCGGCATTACCCGCTGATCATGGCCAAGTTGCGTATCGCATTGGTCGCCGGGGAAGCTTCCGGCGATATCCTCGGCGCCGGCCTGATGCGGGCTCTGAAAGTCCGGCACCCCGCAATCGAATTTATCGGCGTGGGTGGCCCCTTGATGCAGGCCGAAGGCCTCACCTCCTACTTTCCGATGGAGCGCCTGTCGGTCATGGGGTTGGTCGAGGTGCTGGGGCGCCTGCGTGAATTGCTTGCTCGGCGCAAGCTACTGATCAAGACGCTGATCGATGAAAGGCCCGACGTCTTTATCGGTATCGATGCCCCGGACTTCACCCTCAACATTGAACTCAAGTTGCGCCAGGCCGGGATCAAGACCGTGCACTATGTCAGCCCGTCCGTATGGGCGTGGCGACAAAAGCGTGTGCTGAAGATTCGCGAAGGCTGCGACTTGATGCTGACCCTGCTGCCATTCGAGGCCAGGTTCTACGAAGAGCAGGGCGTGCCGGTGCGGTTTGTCGGCCATACCCTGGCCGATGCCATTCCTTTGCACGCTGACCGTGACGCGGCGCGTACCGAACTGGGGTTGGCCGCCGGCCCGCTGGTCGCGTTGATGCCGGGTAGCCGGGGAGGGGAAGTCGGACGTCTTGGCAGCCTGTTTTTTGATGCCGCCGAACGCCTGCAAACACTCAAGCCGGGCGTTCGTTTTGTGCTGCCGTGCGCCAGCCCGCAGCGTCGCGCGCAAATTGAAACATTGCTGGAGGGGCGCAACCTGCCGCTGACCCTGCTCGACGGCCAGTCGCACCTGGCCCTGGCCGCCTGCGAAGCTGTATTGATTGCGTCGGGTACCGCAACCCTGGAGGCCCTGCTGTACAAACGTCCGATGGTGGTGGCCTATCGTCTGGCGCCGCTGACCTTCTGGATTCTCAAGCGCATGGTCAAAAGCCCGTACATTTCCTTGCCTAACCTGCTGGCTCAACGGTTGCTGGTGCCGGAGTTGTTGCAGGACGATGCTAAGCCCGAAGCGCTTGCGCAAACGCTACTACCCTTGATTGATGGCGGCGAAGAGCAGACCCGTGGTTTCGACGCTATTCACCGCACCTTGCGCCGTGATGCCTCGAACCAGGCGGCGGATGCCGTGCTGAACCTGATCGGCCAAAAACAGGAAGCTTTATGAGTACGCAGATGGGCCTGGATTTCAGCCTGGTTGCACAGGCCCACGAACTGGTGGCGGGTGTCGACGAAGTCGGGCGCGGCCCGTTGTGCGGTGCGGTCGTAACGGCGGCGGTGATCCTCGACCCGAACCGTCCGATCCTGGGCCTTAATGATTCGAAAAAACTCACTGAAGCCCGTCGTGAAAAACTCTATGACGAGATCTGTGAAAAGGCCTTGAGTTGGCATATCGCCCGGGCGGAAGTCGAAGAAATCGACGAACTGAACATCCTGCACGCCACCATGCTTGCCATGCAGCGTGCAGTTGAAGGGCTGCATATCACCCCCAGGCTGGCGATGATTGACGGTAACCGTTGCCCCAAACTGGCGATGCGCGCCGAGGCCGTGGTCCAGGGTGACAGCAAGGTGCCGGCCATTGCGGCGGCGTCGATCCTGGCCAAGGTCAGCCGCGACCGCGAAATGGCGGCTTTCGATCTGGTTTACCCGGGCTACGGCATGGGCGGCCATAAAGGCTACCCGACGCCCGTTCATCTGGAAGCCCTGGCGCGACTCGGTCCTACGCCGATCCACCGCCGCTCGTTCGCCCCGGTGCGCCAGGCTTATGAGCTGCGCGAGAGCCTCAGCGAGGTGTAGTCGCGAGGCTGATGTTTTGCTCCAGGCCCGGTACAATCCCGGGCCTTGTCGTTTCCAAGTTACTGCACAGGATCACTATGCCGGCTTCATTCGTTCATCTACGCCTGCACACTGAATACTCCCTGGTCGACGGCCTGGTACGGATCAAACCGCTGGTCAAGACCCTGGTGGGCATGAACATGCCGGCGGTGGCGGTTACCGACCAGAACAACATGTGCTCCCTGGTCAAGTTCTACAAAAACGCCATGGGCGCAGGTATCAAGCCGATCTGTGGCGCCGACCTGTGGCTGTCCAACAAAGACCCGGATAATCCGCTGAGCCGCATCAGCCTGCTGGCGATGAACGGCGTGGGTTATCGCAACCTGACCGAGCTGATTTCCCGTGGCTTTATCGATGGTCAGCGCAATGGCTCGATCATCATCGAGCGCGAGTGGGTGGCCGAAGCCAGCGAAGGCGTGATCATGCTCTCGGCCGCCAAGGAGGGCGAGGTTGGTATCGCGCTGCTCGGTGGCAACCCGCAGGAAGCCGAAGTGCTGGCCCGCGAATGGATGCAGGTGTTCCCCGACCGCTTCTACCTCGAAGTGCAGCGCACCAACCGCCCCAACGATGAAGAGCATCTGCACGCCGCAGTGGCCCTGGCCGATAAGCTGGGCGCGCCGCTGGTGGCGACCAACGATGTGCGCTTTATCAAGAAGGAAGATTTCGAAGCCCACGAAACCCGCGTGTGCATCGGCGAAGGCCGCGCCCTGGATGACCCGCGCCGTTCGAAGAACTACAGCGAAGAGCAGTACCTCAAAAGCGCCGAGGAAATGGCCGAACTGTTCAGCGACTTGCCCGAGGCCCTGGAAAACTCGGTCGAAATCGCCAAGCGCTGCAACATCGAAGTGAAGCTGGGCAAGCACTTTTTGCCCAACTTCCCGATTCCCGATGGCATGACCATCGACGAGTACTTTCGCAAGGTGTCGTTCGATGGCCTGGAGGATCGCCTGCGCGTCCTGTTGCCGAAGGACACCACCGAAGATTACGAAGCCAAGCGCCAGGTCTACGTCGATCGGCTGAATTTCGAGCTGGATATCATTATCCAGATGGGGTTCCCCGGTTACTTCCTGATCGTGATGGACTTTATTCAGTGGGCCAAGAACAACGGCGTACCGGTAGGTCCGGGCCGTGGGTCAGGTGCGGGCTCGTTGGTGGCCTACGTGCAGAAGATCACCGACCTTGACCCGTTGGAATATGACCTGCTGTTCGAACGCTTCCTGAACCCGGAACGTGTATCCATGCCCGACTTCGACGTCGACTTCTGCATGGACGGCCGCGATCGCGTGATCGAATACGTGGCCGAGAAGTACGGCCGCAATGCGGTGAGCCAGATCATCACCTTCGGTTCCATGGCCGCCAAAGCTGTAATCCGCGACGTGGCCCGGGTGCAGGGCAAGTCCTACGGGCTGGCTGACCGCCTGTCGAAGATGATCCCGTTCGAAGTCGGCATGACCCTGGAAAAAGCCTACGAGCAGGAAGAAATCCTGCGCGACTTCATCAAGGTCGATGAAGAAGCCGCCGAAATCTGGGACATGGCGCGCAAGCTCGAAGGCGTGGTGCGTAACGTCGGTAAACACGCCGGCGGCGTGGTGATCGCGCCGACCAAGCTGACTGACTTCTCGCCGATCTACTGCGACGAAGAAGGTGACGGCCTGGTTACCCAGTTCGACAAGGATGACGTGGAGGCGGCCGGCCTGGTGAAGTTCGACTTCCTCGGCCTGCGCACCCTGACGATCATCGACTGGGCGCTCAAGACCATCAACCGCGACCGCGCCAAGGTGGGCGAGGAACCGCTGGATATCGCGTTCATCCCGCTGGACGACAAACCGACCTACAGCCTGCTGCAAAAAGCCGAAACCACGGCAGTGTTCCAGCTTGAATCCCGGGGCATGAAGGAGCTGATCAAAAAGCTCAAGCCCGACTGCCTGGAAGACCTGATCGCACTGGTGGCCCTGTTCCGTCCGGGGCCGTTGCAATCGGGCATGGTGGATGACTTCATCAACCGTAAGCACGGCCGCGCCGAGCTGGCGTACCCGCACTCCGACTATCAGTACGAAGGCCTCAAGCCGGTACTGGCGCCAACCTACGGCATCATCCTGTATCAGGAACAGGTGATGCAGATTGCCCAGGTCATGGCGGGCTACACCCTCGGCGGCGCGGACATGTTGCGTCGCGCCATGGGTAAAAAGAAACCCGAAGAAATGGCCAAGCAGCGCGGCGGTTTCATTGAGGGCTGTGCCACCAACAATATCGACGCCGACCTGGCCGGTAACATCTTCGACCTGGTGGAGAAATTCGCCGGTTACGGCTTCAACAAATCCCACTCCGCCGCCTATGGCCTGGTGTCGTACCAGACCGCCTGGCTGAAAGCCCACTATCCGGCGCCGTTCATGGCGGCGGTACTCTCGGCGGATATGCACAACACCGACAAGGTCGTGACCTTGATCGAGGAAGTGCGCACCATGAAGCTGCGCCTCGACGCGCCGGACGTGAACGCCTCGGAGTTCAAGTTCACGGTGAACGACGAAGGCCGCATCATTTATGGCCTCGGCGCGATCAAGGGGGTCGGTGAAGGCCCGGTGGAAGCCATCACCGAAGCGCGCCAGGACGGGCCCTTCAAGGATCTGTTCGACTTCTGTGCGCGGGTCGACCTCAAGCGTATCAACAAACGCACCCTTGACGGCCTGATCCGCAGCGGCGCGCTGGACCGCCTTGGCCCGTATTTCCATGACGAGCCGAAGGCTTACCAGGCCAGTATCGACCGCAATCGCGCGGTGTTGCTCACCGCTATGGAAGAAGCGATCAAGGCTGCCGAACAGACTGCCCGTACCCATGACAGCGGCCACGCCGACCTGTTTGGCGGGTTGTTCGTCGAAGAAGACGCGGATGTGTATGCCAACCATCGCAAGGCCAAGGAACTGACCCTCAAGGAACGTCTCAAGGGCGAGAAAGACACCTTGGGCCTGTACCTCACCGGTCACCCGATTGACGAGTACGAAGGCGAAATCCGCCGTTTTGCCCGCCAGCGCATCATCGACCTGAAACCGGCCCGGGACACCCAGACCGTCGCCGGCATGATCATCGCCCTGCGCGTGATGAAGAATAAGAAGGGCGACAAGATGGGCTTCATCACCCTCGATGACCGCTCGGGCCGGATCGAAGCCTCGCTGTTTGCCGACGCGTTCCACTCCGCCCAGTCGCTGCTGCAGACCGACGCCATGGTGGTGGTGGAGGGGGAGGTCAGCAACGACGATTTCTCCGGCGGCCTGCGCCTGCGCATCAAGCGGGTGATGAGCATGGAAGATGCACGCACCAATCTGGCCGAAAGCCTGCGCCTGAAAGTCAAGACCGAGGCACTCAAGGGCGATCAGCTACGCTGGTTGGGTGACCTGCTCAAGCGTCACCGTGGCGCGTGCCCGGTGACCATGGAGTACACCGGCAACGACGCCAAGGCCATGCTGCAGTTTGGCGAGACCTGGCGAATTGATCCGGCTGACGGCTTGATTCAAGCTTTGCGTGACCAGTTCGGGCGAGACAACGTCTTCCTCCAATACCGTTGACGGTCAGCGCCCCTGACCTCGGCTGAATATTTAATCTCGACCTAACCGCGCCTCTCCCTTAAGGTAGGGCGCGAATAGACAACCGGCTGGCCAGGCACTCCTTGGCCGTCGACCCAAGACGGACGCTTATGAACCCGAATTTTCTTGATTTCGAACAGCCGATCGCTGACCTGCAAGCCAAGATCGAAGAGCTGCGCCTGGTCGGCAACGATAATTCGCTGAACATCGGCGATGAGATCGCCCGCCTGCAAGACAAGAGCAGCACGCTCACCGAAGACATCTTCGGCAAGCTGACCAGCTGGCAGATCGCGCGCCTGGCCCGCCACCCGCGCCGTCCGTACACCCTGGACTACATTCAGCACATTTTCACTGAATTCGACGAGCTGCATGGCGACCGCCACTTCTCGGACGACGCGGCCATTGTGGGCGGTATCGCTCGCCTGGACGACCAGCCGGTAATGGTGATCGGCCATCAGAAAGGCCGTGAAGTGCGCGAAAAAGTGCGTCGCAACTTCGGCATGCCACGTCCGGAAGGCTACCGCAAGGCGTGCCGCCTGATGGAAATGGCCGAACGCTTCAAGATGCCGATCCTGACCTTCATCGACACGCCGGGTGCCTACCCTGGGATCGACGCCGAAGAGCGCAACCAGAGCGAGGCGATTGCCTGGAACCTGCGCGTCATGGCGCGCCTGAAAACCCCGATTATCGCGACTGTGATCGGTGAAGGCGGTTCCGGCGGTGCGTTGGCCATTGGCGTCTGCGACCAGCTGAACATGCTGCAATATTCGACCTACGCGGTGATTTCGCCGGAAGGTTGCGCTTCGATCCTGTGGAAAACCGCCGAAAAGGCGCCGGACGCAGCTGAAGCCATGGGCATCACCGCTGATCGCCTCAAAGGCCTGGGGATCGTGGACAAAGTGATCGCCGAGCCACTGGGCGGCGCACACCGTGACCCGGCTGCCGCTGCCGCAACCATCCGTGCCGAACTGGGCTCGCAACTGGCGATGCTCAAGAAGCTGGATAACGAAGCGCTGCTGGCCCGTCGTTATGAGCGCTTGATGAGTTACGGCCTCTAAGTCGACACCGTAACTTGATGTGGGAGGGGGCTTGCTCCCGATTGCCGAGTATCAGTCACCGTATCGGGTGACTGGCACACGGCTATCGGGGGCAAGCCCCCTCCCACATTTGCTTTGTGTATGCTTGACGAACGTATTTCAGATTTGCGGCGGTAACCTGTGATGAAATCAGTCCTGCCGGCCCGACTTCTGAAAACCCTGGCCCCCTGGCGCAATGCCCCGGCCTGGCACATCGCATTCTCCGGTGGCCTGGATTCCACCGTCCTGCTGCACCTTCTGGCCTCCCTGGCAAAAACCGAAGCGCTTCCGCCGCTCAGTCCCGTGCATGTTCATCATGGCCTGCAAGCGGCCGCCGATGCGTGGCCCGCTCATTGCCAGTCGGTCTGCGACAGCCTCGGCGTGCCCTTGCGCATCCTGCGCGTGCAGGTACAGCCCGGTGCCAGCCTTGAGCGCGCGGCTCGTAACGCACGTTATCTGGCCTTCGCCGGGGTGATCGGGGCAGGGGAGGTGTTGCTCACCGGTCAACATCGCGACGATCAAGCCGAAACCCTGTTGTTCCGCCTGCTGCGCGGTGCGGGCGTGCGTGGGCTTGCCGCAATGCCTGCGCATCGTACGTTGGCGGCAGGTCATCTGGTGCGCCCGCTGCTGGATGTCGGGCGTGTCGAGCTGCAGGCCTACGCCCACGAACATCACTTGAAGTGGATCGAAGACCCTTCGAACGCCGATCCACGCTTCTCCCGTAATTATCTTCGGCACCATGTCTTTCCAGGGCTGGCGCAGCGCTGGCCGCACGTGGTTTCAAGCCTGGCCCGCACGGCTGGGCATTTGGGAGAAGCCCAGGGTTTGCTCGATGAGCTGGCCGTTATGGACCAGCAGCGCGCCGATCAACCCTCACCGTTTCCCTGGTTGCCTTTGCGCTCTTTGCTTCTTGCGCCTTTGCGCGAGCTTTCCGACGCCCGTCAGCGCAACGCACTGCGCCATTGGCTGGCGCCACTGACCCGCCTACCCGACAGCGAGCACTGGGCCGGCTGGTTTTCCCTGCGCGATGCCAAGGGTGATGCACAGCCGGTATGGCGTCTGGCCGACGGCGAGTTGCACCGCTGTGGCGAGCGCATCTGGTGGTTGCCCTTTATGTGGTCGGAATTTTCCGACGCATCGGTGAGCTGGCCCGATGCGCATAAAACACTCGAGTTACCTGGAAACGGTCGGTTGAAACTGATCGGCGAGGTGCCTGGAGGTCCGCTGGAGGTCCGCTATCGGCAGGGTGGCGAAATCATCGAAGTGCCAGGTCGCGGCCGACGCGACCTGAAGCGTCTGTTCAATGAGTGTGGTGTGCCCGGGTTCGTCCGTGGCAGATTGCCGCTGCTGTATCGGGGCGAGCGATTGCTGGCTGTGCCAACGCTTGCGGGGTTATGGCGCGGCTCGTCGGATGGCTGGCAATTACATTGGTTGCCACAGACCTGCGATCAAGGTTTGAGCTGATAGCGCCTTTCCGGTAGACTACGCTCCCTTCTTGATACAACTTCTGTGGATTCGCCTGAATCGCAGCAGTTGCCGATTACCAAGCAGTCTTTGCTGGGCGATTCCAAAAAATGTGTAGCGATCAACGTACCGGTGTTCCATTGCTGGTCTGTCACAACGCGGCGGTTTTTTTGAAAGGTGCACTGTGATTAATGCAGGTGATCGGGGGCTTCGGCCTCTCTTCGCTTTCCCCGGCGGCTCGGACCGCTTTAACGCAGACTTCTAGGGTTTTTCATGACGCGCTACATATTCGTCACGGGCGGTGTTGTTTCTTCATTGGGGAAAGGCATTGCCTCCGCTTCATTGGCGGCCATCCTGGAGGCGCGGGGGCTTAAAGTCACCATGCTCAAGCTGGACCCGTACATCAACGTCGACCCGGGCACCATGAGCCCGTTCCAGCACGGTGAAGTGTTCGTCACGCATGACGGCGCCGAGACCGACCTGGACCTGGGCCACTACGAGCGGTTCATCCGCACGACCATGACCCAGAACAACAACTTCACCACCGGCCGTGTCTACGAGCACGTGCTGCGCAAGGAGCGCCGTGGTGACTACCTGGGTGCAACCATCCAGGTGATCCCGCACATCACCGACGAAATCAAACGCCGCATCATCAAGGGCGCGGGCGATGCCGACGTGGCGATGGTCGAGATCGGTGGCACCGTGGGTGACATCGAATCCCAACCGTTCCTCGAAGCCATCCGCCAGTTGCGTTTCGAAGTCGGTGCCAAGCGCGCAATGCTGATGCACCTGACATTGGTGCCCTACATCGCGACCGCCGGCGAAACCAAAACCAAGCCTACCCAGCACTCGGTCAAGGAACTGCGTTCCATCGGCCTGCAGCCGGATGTGCTGGTGTGCCGCTCCGATCACCCGATCGATATTTCCTCGCGTCGCAAGATCGCGCAGTTCACCAACGTTGAAGAACGTGCGGTGATTGCCCTGGAAGACGCCGACACCATCTACAAGATCCCGGGCATCCTGCATTCGCAAGGCCTGGACGATTTTGTGGTCGAGCGTTTCGGCCTGCAATGCAACGGCGCGGACCTGTCCGAGTGGGAGGCCGTGGTCGACGCCAAGCTCAACCCTGAGCACGAAGTCACCATCGCCATGGTCGGCAAGTACATGGAACTGCTGGATGCGTACAAGTCGCTGATCGAAGCGATGAGTCATGCCGGCATCAGCAACCGTACCAAGGTCAACCTGCGCTACATTGATTCCGAAGACATCGAGAATCAGGGCACCGCGCTGCTTGAAGGCGTGGATGCGATCCTGGTTCCCGGCGGTTTCGGCCTGCGCGGCGTGGAAGGCAAGATCACTGCCGTGCAATACGCTCGCGAGAACAAGGTGCCTTACCTGGGTATCTGCCTGGGCATGCAAGTGGCCGTTATCGAATTCGCCCGTAACGTGATGGGCTGGAAAGACGCCAACTCCACCGAGTTCGATCACACCAGCGGCCATCCGGTCGTGGGCCTGATCACCGAATGGGAAGACGCCACCGGCGCCGTCGAAACCCGTACCGAAAGCTCCGACCTGGGCGGCACCATGCGCCTTGGCGCACAGGACTGCCTGCTGGAACCGGGTTCCCTGGTTCACGATTGCTACGGCAAGGACGTGATCGTCGAGCGTCACCGTCATCGCTACGAAGTGAACAACAATTTGCTGCCGAAAATCATGAACGCCGGCCTGAAAATCTCCGGTCGCTCCGGTGATGGCGCGTTGGTTGAAGTGGTCGAGGCGCCGGATCACCCGTGGTTCGTGGCCTGCCAGTTCCACCCTGAGTTCACCTCGACGCCGCGCGACGGTCATCCGTTGTTCAGCGGTTTCGTCAAAGCTGCACTGACGCAACATCAGAAGAAGGCATAACCCTGATGGCCCAGAAGATCATTCGCTTAGGCGACATCGAAATTGCCAACGACAAGCCCATGGTGCTGTTCGGCGGCATGAACGTACTGGAAAGCCGCGACATGGCGATGCAGGTCTGTGAAGAGTACGTGCGGGTTACCCAGAAACTGGGTATCCCTTACGTGTTCAAGGCCAGCTTCGACAAGGCCAACCGTTCGTCCGTGACCTCCTATCGCGGCCCGGGCCTTGAAGAAGGCATGCGGATCTTCCAGGACATCAAGCAAGCCTTCGGCGTGCCGATCATCACCGACGTCCACGAGCCTGAGCAGGCTGCCGTGGTTGCCGAGGTGTGCGACATCATCCAGCTGCCGGCCTTTCTGTCGCGCCAGACCGACCTGGTTGTCGCGATGGCCAGGACCGGCGCTGTGATCAATATCAAGAAAGCCCAGTTCCTCGCACCTCAGGAAATGAAGCATATCCTGAGCAAATGCGTGGAGGCAGGTAACGACCAGTTGATCCTCTGCGAGCGTGGTTCGAGCTTCGGCTACAACAACCTCGTGGTGGACATGCTCGGTTTCGGCATCATGAAACAGTTCGAATACCCGGTGTTCTTCGACGTGACCCACGCGCTGCAAATGCCCGGTGGTCGCTCGGATTCCGCCGGTGGACGTCGTGCCCAGGTCACCGACCTGGCCAAGGCGGGCATGAGCCAGTCCCTGGCCGGCCTGTTCCTGGAAGCCCACCCGGACCCGGACAACGCCAAGTGCGACGGCCCCTGTGCCTTGCGCCTGGACAAGCTGGAGCCGTTCCTGGCCCAGCTCAAGCAGTTGGACGAGCTGGTCAAGAGTTTTCCGACGGTAGAAACCGCGTAAGCGGCGTTTCTCCGGTAGAATTTCCCACGCTTTATGCTCAGGCCCCTGGCCTGAGCCTTGTCGTCTGCAAGCCTGCCCTGTTGTTCCACCCTTGCGGTCGGTCAAAAGATTTCCTTCAGCTGCGTCGTTTTCGTCAACTTTGGAGTGTTTACAACAATGGCAAAAATCGTCGACATCAAAGGTCGTGAAGTTCTCGACTCCCGTGGCAACCCAACCGTCGAAGCCGACGTGCTTCTCGATAACGGCATCATCGGCAGCGCCTGCGCGCCGTCCGGTGCTTCCACAGGTTCCCGTGAAGCGCTGGAACTGCGTGATGGCGACAAGAGCCGTTACCTGGGCAAGGGTGTACTCAAGGCGTTAGCCAACATCAACGGCCCGATCCGCGACCTGCTACTGGGCAAGGACCCGCTGGACCAGAAAGCCCTGGACCACGCGATGATCAAGCTCGACGGCACCGAAAACAAAGGCAGCCTCGGCGCCAATGCGATCCTGGCTGTATCCCTGGCCGCCGCCAAGGCTGCTGCCCAGGACCAGGACCTGCCGTTGTACGCGCACATCGCCAACCTGAACGGCACCCCGGGCGTGTACTCGATGCCGGTGCCGATGATGAACATCATCAACGGTGGCGAGCACGCTGATAACAACGTCGACATCCAGGAATTCATGGTGCAGCCGGTGGGCGCCAAGACATTCTCCGAAGGCCTGCGCATGGGCACCGAGATCTTCCATCACCTCAAGGCTGTACTGAAGGCCCGTGGCCTGAGCACTGCCGTGGGTGACGAAGGTGGTTTCGCGCCGAACCTGGCCTCCAACGAAGATGCACTGAAAGTGATCTCCGAAGCCGTGGCCAACGCCGGCTACAAGCTGGGCACCGACGTGACCCTGGCCCTGGACTGCGCTGCCAGCGAATTCTTTGAGGACGGCAAATACAACCTGTCCGGCGAAGGCCAGGTGTTCAACTCCGAAGGTTTCGCCGACTACCTCAAAGGCCTGACCGAGCGCTACCCGATCATCTCGATCGAAGACGGCCTGGACGAGTCCGACTGGGACGGCTGGAAAATCCTCACCGACAAGATCGGCGAGAAAATCCAGTTGGTGGGCGACGACCTGTTCGTGACCAACACCAAGATCCTGAAAGAGGGCATCGACAAGAAGATCGCCAACTCGATCCTGATCAAGTTCAACCAGATCGGCACCTTGACCGAAACCCTGGAAGCCATCCAGATGGCCAAGGCTGCGGGCTACACTGCCGTGATCTCCCACCGCTCCGGCGAAACCGAAGATTCCACCATTGCCGACCTGGCCGTGGGCACTTCGGCGGGCCAGATCAAGACCGGTTCGCTGTGCCGTTCCGACCGCGTTTCCAAGTACAACCAATTGCTGCGCATCGAAGAGCAATTGGCGGGTAAAGCCAAGTACAACGGTCGCGGCGAGTTTCGCGGCTAAGCAGTAAATGGTAAAAAGTCGGCGGATTGCGTCGGAAATCTCACGACAGTGGGCATTTCGGCGCTAATCTGCTGACTGACAAGCACAAGCCTGGTTTTTCCAGGCTTCGTGCTATCAGTTGCTGCAAAAGGTTTGCATGACTGTCTTTTTTCACTGGATACCCGGATTTCGATGCGCAGTCCCAATTGGTTGTTCCTCGTCTTGCTCTTGTTGCTGGCTGGCCTGCAGTACCGCCTATGGGTCGGTAATGGCAGCTTTGCGCAGGTGGAAGAGCTGACCCAGCAAATTGCCGACCAGCACGCCGAAAACGAACGTCTGCTGGAGCGCAACCGCGTCCTCGATGCTGAAGTGCTGGAGCTGAAAAAAGGTACGGAGACCGTCGAAGAGCGGGCTCGCCATGAGTTGGGCATGGTCAAGGAGGGCGAGACCCTCTACCAGTTGGCCCAATGAACGCTGATCTACCGGCCTTCTGGGCCGTGATTCCTGCCGCGGGCGTCGGTGCCCGTATGGCCGCGGACCGTCCCAAGCAATACCTGCAACTGGGCGGGTGCACTATTCTCGAACACAGCATCGGCTGTTTTCTCGACCACCCATCGCTCAAGGGCCTGGTGGTCAGTCTTGCTGTCGACGATCCTTATTGGCCCAGCCTGGCGTGCGCCACTGACCCGCGTATCCAGCGTGCGGACGGCGGCTCGGAACGCTCGGGCTCGGTGCTCAACGCGCTGCTGCATCTCAACGCCCTGGGCGCCAGTGATGACGACTGGGTGTTGGTGCACGACGCGGCGCGGCCTAACCTGAGCCGTGATGATCTCGATAAACTCCTGGCTGAATTGGCCGATGATCCAGTGGGTGGCCTGCTGGCGGTGCCGGCTCGCGACACGCTCAAGCGCGTCGACAAACACGGCCGCGTGGTGGAAACCGTCGACCGCAGCCTGATCTGGCAGGCGTATACGCCGCAGATGTTCCGCCTGGGCGCCTTGCACCGCGCCTTGGCCGACAGCCTGGTCGCCGATGCCTTGATCACCGACGAAGCCTCGGCCATGGAGTGGTCCGGCCAGGCGCCGCGGCTGGTAGAAGGGCGTGCGGACAACATCAAGGTCACCCGCCCCGAAGACCTCGAATGGCTGCGCCAGCGCCGCACTTATCAAGCGCCCTGAGCATCAGCCACTGACCTGCTCCTGCCCGGCCTGGGTGTTCAGCGCGTTCACCAATGCTTGAATGCTCTCCAAGGGTGTCTCGTCGACTGCCCGCCGGTCACGTTGATCAGGTAGTGGCCCCCCTGTTGATGAATCCTGAAATTACGCAGCTCCCCGCGCGTCGCGAGCGATAGTGAATGTGCGATACCGTGCGGGTCGTGTCCTGGGTGAGCATGAACTGTCCAGGTTTGGTTGGCCGTGTTTGCGGGCACCCAACCTGATTAGATGCCGGGGCCAGGAAGTGTTTGCACCGAGTGCTGCAAGTCGGCGGTGTTAACGCGCAAGAGCAGGTTGGCCTTGACCGTGCCTTCGCCCCTGGCGATCCCCAGACTGGCGGTGCGTCCGGAATCGGCTTGGATCCCCAGGCTTTGGCCGGCCCCGGCATCTTCGATCCGCAAGCCGATGCTGCCGGTGAGTTCGGCTAGCCCGGGCACGTCCTTGTAAGTGTTGGTATGGCTGTCGCCCACCAGTGCCACCCATTTTCCCGGGCGACGCTTGGTCGTCTGGATCCACTGGATTATTTCGGTGGCATAGAAGTTCATCATCCGCTGACGCAAGGTGCCGCCCCGGTCTGGCAAGTCGCGAAGAATGTAGCTCACGGTGCAGTCTATCGGCTGGATCTTGATCCCCGCGTCACGCGCTTTGATGACGATATTGGCGAATGAGTAATAGTTATTGTGCAGGGGCGGGTAGATCCCGTTGAGGTAGTTTTTCAGCTCATCGGCCATTGGTACGGTCTTGGAGCGGTAAAACGCCTTCAGCAACGGAACGTGCACATCCGTCAGCAAATGTTCGAAGTAGATGCGTTTCACGCCGAGGCTGGCGAGCAGTGGCATGTTGTCGATCAGAAAGGCCTTGCTCGATTCTGCCCCGTGGCTTTCACCGATAACCAGGCCGTCACTGGCGTGCAGCAATGTCTCGATAATGGTCTGTTGAGGGGCGTTCAGGCTGAGCCTGGGCAGCACTGGCTGCATGGGCGACAGTGCCAGGTCATTAAAGAACGTGGCCGAATCCTTCTGCAATTTGTCGCGCTTCTCGAAGAATACTTGCCGGGTTTCCTTGATCGACTCTGCGCCCTCGCCAACAGGTTCGAGGTCCTCCGAAAACGAGCTGATGTCGGTGAGCATGCTCGAGAGGGTGTCGCGCTGGGGCGGCGGTATCTGGTAAAGGCTGAAGAAACTCGGGTGCTGCTCGCCGCCGAATGTGTTGTAAATCCGTTGCCAGGCATTGCGAAAGGCTCCGCCGCCGGCCAACCCCGCTCGCCGCCAGTTGAGGTCTGCACTTTGAATGGCGTAGAGGCCGGTGGCCTGGATTCTCTGGGGGGCTTTGGGGTCTGTCACAAAGAGTTCAAAAGAGCCCCAGGCATTCGGTGTCTTGTAAGTCAGGAACACCTCGCCCTGAATCTTGATGGTCTGCAAGCCACTGGGGGAAGGGGCGGTGGCCAGGGGGCGAGTCTTGGTGGGGGGCGACGCAGTGGCGTCGTTTATAACCGTGACACTGATCTGGCCCTCGTTATCACGTGCAGCCTTGCCTAAGGTCGGGCGCAGGCTTTCAAGGTTGTCGGCACCTGTGGGAATGCCGTGGATTACCGCCGGAATCGCATTGAGCACGCCAAATACGATGCGTTCCATGGCGTGTGGTTTGCCTTTGAACAGGTCGTCGGCACCAATGACCATGTCGGTCATACCCGAGATTACGAAACAGAACTCTGCCAGCAATGCGGTCCCCATCGTCAGCGCTACGGGGATCGCCAGCAGGCAGGCTTTTTCCATGGCATCGAGGGTGTCGGCTTTGAAGGTGTCCAAGGGCGAGACAATTGTTTTTGCCGCCATTTTTGCAATGCGCGCTCTGATCTGCCTCGCCATGAATTCAAAGGGGTTGCTGTTCAGTGCCGGGTACATCGGGTTATTTATGTACTGCTCGGGGTCCCAATAGCCGTTGTGCAACAGGCTATTGAAAAAACCGGCAGGGTTGGCCGGTTTCGGGTACAGCGCCATGCCGATCAGCGCTTCCTCGACGCCGCTGTAGATCAGGCCGGAGTCGATGGCGTCCGGTTCAAAGTGGTTGACCAGAGCTTTGCGCTGGGTCGGATCTTTTGCCACGCTCACCAGTGCCTTGCGCATATCCGCCGGGGAGTTGAAGCCATGGAAGGGCGAAGAGTTTCCCGAAATATACAGCAGGGTGATCTGGCTCTGATTGTCAGTGATCGTCAGGATGTCGGTGGCTTCGGCCTGATGAATGCGCAGCAGGCGCAGCGACAGGTTTTTATCGAGTAGGTAGGGCGCCTGCAGGTCTTCAAGGGTCAGATTGCTATAGTCCTTGTTGGCGCCCAAGCCTGCCGCTCGCGCCGCCAGTAGCCGTTCTGCCGCGGTAAGGGTGAACTCCTCGAACTGTTCCAGGTAAGCCCGGGTGAACGCGATGCGGATCAGGGTGTTGTAGTTATCCCGGTGTTTGCTCCAGAACTGTGTGATTGCTGTGTCGTAGGCTTGTTCGAACTGGCTGGTGTCAATGATGTTTCTGAGCGTGGAGGGGGCGATGTCCAGTTGGGTGCTCGGGTTGTAGACTTGCGGCTCACTCTGTCGATACAGCGCCTCATACCGTCTGGGCGGGATCCAGCCAGAGGTGATGAACTCTTCGTTGAACATTTCCGGGATGCGGTTATCCATCAGGCGCGGCAGTTCACTGACAATGTTGAAGTACGGCGCGATGGCGGAAAAACCGGTGGTGTTGAGAATGCCACCAGGGGCATGTGGTGCGTTGTTGATCATGGCCTCGGTCAGGCTCATGGATTGGACGACCACCCCGGTATAGCCTGAGTTGGGTTTGTCGGTGTTGTAATCGATGGTGGTCAGGTAGGTGTTGTCCGGGTCCAGTTGTTCCTGGCTGAAGGCTTGCAAACGCTCGCGCAGTAATTGGGCGGCGATTTCTGCGGGTACCGGGAAGTCGGCCAGCACCTTGCGGACAAAATGATTGATGCGTTGCAGTTGGGGGGCGTTGGCTGTCATGGCTTGCCTGAATGTGCAGTAAAAATGACTATTTACCGGCAATCAGGCGTTGGGTGAGCGGTAGCTGTTTATGGTCGGTAGACCGGATTGTCACCCAGGCCCTCTTTGAGAAAGTCCACCAGCTTCCTGACCTTGGGCGATAAATGCCGCTGCTGTGGGTACAGCGCCCACACCGCCGTATTCGGCGGCTGATGAGCTTCCAGCAACGATACCAGCGCGCCACTGTGCAAATGCTCCAGCACATAATAGTCCGGCAACTGGCATATCCCTACGCCTTGCAGCGCCGCGTCCAGCACCGCTTGCCCACTGTTGCAGCGCCAATTTCCCTGCACGCGCTGGGAAAACTCCCGCCCGTCCTGGGCCAGTTGCCAGATATCCGAACTGCCGATCAGGCAGTTGTGCCGACTCAATTCCGACAAGCTATGTGGCCGGCCATAGCGTTCGAGGTAGGAAGGCGACGCGCACAGGTACATGCGCCGAGGGGCGAGGCGACTGGCGACCATGCGTGAGTCTTGCAGGCGCCCGAGGCGAATCGCCAGGTCGAGCCCTTCGTGCACCAGGTCCAACTGGCGGTTGCTCAGCTCGATATCGACCCGCAACTGCGGATAGAGCGCCATGAACCTTGTGACGAGGGGCACGATAAATCGCTCGCCATAGGCCACGGCGCAGGTCATGCGCAACATGCCCTTGGGTTCACTGGTGAGGTCGCCCACTGCGCGCAAGGCTTCTTCGCGACCATCCTGCAAGCGTTGGCAGTGTTGCAGGAAGGTCTGGCCCGCTTCGGTCAGTGTGACCTTGCGCGTACTGCGATACAGCAGGCGCGTTTGCAGGCGTTCTTCCAGGCGTGCCACCTGGCGGCTGATATGGGACGACGATACCCCCAGGCGCTCGGCCGCCGCCGTGAACTGGCTGCATTCGGCCACGGCGACGAATTCATCGATGCCTTCCCAGCGATTCTCCAACACGATGATTGTCCCTATGCGGCAATAATGTTTTGCTTTTGCCTGGATTATTAATCAATAAGCCATGGTTTACACTCATTCCATCAATTTTCAACTCCATGGAGAAACCCGGATGATCAAGTCCCGCGCCGCCGTAGCCTTCGAAGCCAAGAAACCCCTTGAGATTGTGGAAGTCGATGTCGCCATGCCCAAGGCCGGTGAAGTGCTGTTGCGCGTGGTCGCGTCCGGTGTGTGTCACACCGACGCCTACACGCTGTCGGGTGCGGACCCGGAAGGCATCTTCCCGTCGATTCTTGGTCATGAAGGCGGTGCAGTGGTCGAGGCCATTGGTGAAGGCGTGACCTCGGTTGCCGTTGGCGATCATGTGATCCCGCTGTACACCCCGGAATGCGGCAAGTGCAAATTCTGTCTGTCAGGCAAGACCAACCTGTGCCAGGCCATTCGTTCGACCCAGGGCAAAGGCTTGATGCCTGACGGCACCACGCGTTTCTCCTACAAAGGCGAGCCGATTTTCCACTACATGGGTACCTCGACGTTTTCCGAGTACACCGTGCTGCCGGAGATCTCCGTGGCCAAGATTTCCAAGCAAGCGCCGCTGGAAAAAGTCTGCCTGCTCGGTTGTGGCGTCACCACCGGTATCGGTGCGGTGCTCAACACCGCCAAGGTCAAGCCGGGCGACACCGTGGCCATCTTCGGCTTGGGCGGTATCGGTCTGTCGGCGGTGATTGGCGCGGTGAAAGCCAAGGCGGGCCGCATTATTGCCATCGACATCAACCCGGCCAAATTCGAAATCGCCAAGCAACTGGGCGCTACCGACTGCATCAACCCGAAAGACTATGATCGTCCGATCCAGGACGTGATTGTCGATTTGACCGATGGCGGTGTGGACTTTTCCTTCGAATGCATCGGCAATGTTCAACTGATGCGTGCGGCCCTGGAATGCTGCCACAAAGGTTGGGGTGAGTCGGTGATCATCGGTGTGGCCGGCGCCGGCCAGGAAATTTCCACCCGTCCTTTCCAACTGGTGACCGGTCGCGTCTGGCGCGGGTCCGCATTCGGCGGCGTGCGCGGACGCAGCGAATTGCCAAGCTACGTGGACATGGCCCAGACCGGCGAGATCCCGCTGGATACCTTCATCACCCACACCATGGGCCTGGAAGACATCAACAAGGCGTTTGATCTGATGCATGAAGGCAAGAGCATTCGTACCGTCATCCATTTCTGAAGCAGCGGTAAGTGACAAGCTAAAAGCTGCAAGTGGCTGTACGCCTTCTTGCCGCTTGAAGCTTGCAACTTGCAGCTGGGAGAATTCCCATGCCCCTGGAAAATATTTCCTGCCAGAAAAGCTTCGGCGGCTGGCACAAACGCTATAAGCACCACTCCGATGTGCTCGATTGCGACATGACCTTCGCGGTCTACCTGCCGCCGCAAGCGGAGCAGGGCGGCAAACTGCCGGTGCTGTATTGGCTGTCCGGCCTCACCTGCACCGACGAAAATTTCATGCAGAAGGCCGGCGCCCAGCGCCTGGCCGCCGAGCTGGGCTTGATCATCGTGGCGCCGGATACCAGCCCCCGAGGTCCCGGTGTGCCGGACGATCCGGACAACGCCTGGGATTTTGGCCTCGGTGCCGGTTTCTATCTGAACGCCACCCAGGAACCCTGGGCCAAGCACTATCGGATGCACGACTACGTGGTGCAGGAGTTGCCGGCCTTGGTGCAAGCGCATTTCCCGGCCTCGGATAAACGCGGCATCAGCGGTCACTCGATGGGCGGGCATGGTGCGCTGGTGTGCGCGCTGCGCAACCCGGGACGCTACCAATCGGTGTCGGCGTTTTCGCCGATCAACAATCCGATGGATTGCCCCTGGGGCCAGAAAGCCTTCTCCCGTTACCTGGGAGAGGAGCGCTCGAAGTGGCGTGAATGGGATGCCTGCGTGTTGATCAGCGAAGCTTCGGAACAGTTGCCGCTGTTGGTGGATCAGGGCGATCGCGACGATTTCCTCGCCGTGCAGCTCAAGCCCGAGGCCCTGCAGCAAGCGGCCAGGGCCGCCGGCCATCCGCTGGAACTGCGCCTGCAACCTGGCTATGACCACAGCTACTTCTTTATCGCCAGCTTCATTGACGACCATTTGCGCCATCATGGTCGTGCTTTGCTCGGTTAATGTGAGGCAAAAGTAGGTAGAATCACGCCCTGAATTAAATCGGGGCGTTTTTTTATGCGTATTGGCCACGGCTACGATGTGCACCGTTTCGCTGAAGGCGATTTCATCACTCTGGGCGGCGTGCGTATCGCGCACCATCATGGGCTGCTGGCTCATTCCGACGGCGACGTTGTCCTGCATGCCTTGAGCGATGCGTTGCTCGGCGCAGCCGCGTTGGGTGATATCGGCAAGCATTTTCCGGACACCGATCCAACCTTCAAGGGCGCGGACAGTCGTGTCCTGCTGCGCCATGTCGTGGGTTTGATCCATGCCAGGGGCTGGAAAGTGGCAAACGTCGATAACACCATCGTGGCCCAGGCGCCAAAAATGGCTGCGCATATCGACGCCATGCGTGCCCTGATTGCCGCAGACCTGCAAATAGAACTGGACCAAGTCAACGTGAAAGCCACCACCACCGAAAAGCTCGGGTTCACCGGTCGTGAAGAGGGCATCGCCGTGCACTCCGTCGCCTTGTTGCTGCGCGCATGAACGAATTTGAATTGCTCGGCCCACGTGCCTATGGCGAGGCCTTGGGCAGCGCGGTGCTGAAGGCCACTGCCGAAGATTTCCAGGTAGACGAGGTGCTTGACATCCCGCTGACCGGCGAGGGCGAACACCTGTGGCTGTGGGTGGAGAAGCGCGGCCTGAATACCGAGGAAGCGGCGCGGCGTATCGCCAAGGCGGCTGGCGTGCCGTTGCGCACCGTCAGCTATGCCGGGCTCAAGGATCGCCAGGCATTGACCCGTCAGTGGTTCAGCGTGCAATTGCCCGGCAAGGCCGACCCGGACATGCGTGCCGCCGAGAACGACACCCTCAGGATCCTGAAAACCGCCCGGCACAAACGCAAGCTGCAGCGCGGCGCCCATGCCGCCAACGGCTTTACCTTGCGCCTGACCCAGTTGGCCGGTGACACCGCTGCCATCGATGCGCGCCTGCAATTGATTGCCCGGCACGGCATCCCCAACTATTTCGGTGCCCAGCGTTTTGGCCATAACGGCGGCAATGTCGTCGATGCCCGTGACTGGGCTGCGCGCAAGGCCTTGCCGGAACAGCGCAATGTGCGTTCGCGGCTGCTGTCCACTGCCCGTAGCTTTCTGTTCAACAACGTGTTGGCGGCACGCGTCGCTGACGGCTCCTGGCAACGCGCCCAGGTCGGCGACCTGCTCGCTTTCACCGACAGCCGCAGCTTTTTCCCGGCCGGGGAGGCTGAATGCAGCGACCCGCGCCTGGCGATCCTGGACCTGCACCCCACCGGTCCGCAGTGGGGTGAGGGCGACTCGCCGGCGAAAGGTCCTACATATGAACTGGAACAATCTGTCGCCGCCGCAGAAGCTGACCTGCGTGATTGGCTGGTGAATGCGGGCATGAGCCAAGAACGTCGCATTCTGCGACTGCCCATTGGCGGGTTGACGTGGCATTATCCCGGGCCTGACATTCTGCAATTGGAATTCGTCCTGCCGGCCGGATGCTTTGCCACTGTATTGGTGCGCGAGCTTGTTGATCTGGTGCCGGTGGGGCCGACGGACAACCCATGCGTATTCTGATATCAAACGATGACGGTGCCACCGCACCCGGTCTCGCCGCGCTTCATGCTGCGCTGGCGGATTACGCCGAGTGCGTGGTGGTTGCCCCGGACCAGGACAAGAGCGGCGCCAGCAGTTCGCTGACGCTCGACCGTCCGTTGCACCCCAAGGTCCTGGCCAATGGCTTTATCAGCGTGAACGGCACGCCCACCGACTGCGTGCACCTGGCAATCAACAGCCTGCTGGAGCACGCGCCGGACCTGGTGGTGTCGGGCATCAACCTGGGCGCGAACCTGGGCGATGATGTGCTGTATTCCGGCACCGTGGCGGCAGCCCTCGAAGGGCGCTTTGTGGGTGGGGTCGGGTTCGCGTTTTCGTTCGCCTCCCGGCAACTGGATAATTTGGCCACGGCGGCGTACTACGCGCGCAAACTGGTAGAGGCGCACGGTTCCCTGGACCTGCCGCCGCGCACCGTGCTCAACGTCAATATTCCCAACCTGCCTCTGGACCATATTCGCGGAATCCAACTGACGCGGCTGGGGCACCGTGCCCGTGCGGCGGCCCCCTTGAAGGTGGTCGACCCGCGTGGCAGGGAAGGCTATTGGATCGCAGCGGCCGGTGACGCCGAGGATGGTGGCGAGGGCACGGACTTTCATGCGGTGATGCAAGGTTATGTATCTATTACCCCGTTGCAATTCGATCGCACCTTCAGTGATGCCTTCAGTGGTCTGGATGGCTGGCTGGAGGGACTGCGCTGATGGCTCGTGAACAAGACGACCTGCTGCGTCGTGGCATCGGGATGACCTCCCAGCGCACCCGCGAGCGTTTGATCCAGCGTCTGTACGAAGAAGGCCTGTCCAATGCGCAGGTGCTGGAAGTGATACGGCGCACGCCTCGGCACCTGTTTGTCGACGAAGCCCTGGCGCACCGCGCCTATGAAGACACCGCGCTGCCGATCGGCCACAACCAGACCATCTCCCAGCCTTATATGGTCGCGCGCATGAGCGAACTGTTGCTGGCCGCGGGGCCGCTGGACAAGGTGCTGGAAATCGGCACCGGCTCCGGCTACCAGACCGCCGTGTTGTCCCAACTGGTCGAGCGGGTGTTCTCGGTTGAGCGCATCAAGGTGCTGCAGGACCGCGCCAAGGAGCGCCTGGTAGAGCTGAACCTGCGTAATGTGGTGTTCCGTTGGGGAGATGGCTGGGAAGGCTGGCCCGCATTGGCACCCTACAACGGCATCATTGTGACTGCAGTGGCCACCGATGTGCCGCAGGCGTTGCTGGACCAGTTGGCGCCTGGCGGCCGCCTGGTCATCCCGGTGGGCTCCGGCGAAGTGCAACAATTGATGCTCATCATTCGAGAGGATGACGGCTTTTCCCGGCATGTACTTGGCGCCGTGCGGTTCGTGCCGTTGCTCAACGGCCCGCTGGCCTGACATTTATTCCCTGATAGTGAATTCCATAGACGCGGATGTGTCTTACAGCGGGGTCTATAGATTCAACAGTGGTGGAGCGGGAATTGAACGCGGTGAGTTTTTCGTTTCAGCCGTGTGCCGGTAAAAAGCCAATGCCCAGTTATACTTGCGTCATATTTCAAGCCTGATACAGGCGTTAACGTTCAGCCACCACAAAGGGAGCGGCGGGTGAGTCTCACAGGTCCTGCGCAGCGAATGAGTAAAACAAGCTTTCAGCGACTGGTGCTTGGCCTTGTCTTGAGTTCCTTACTGGCCGCCTGCTCGAGCACGCCTTCCGGTGGTGCGCGGGTGGTTGACCGCACGAATGCGGCACCGCAAAAGCCGATGGTTACCACGGGCCAGTATGTTGTACGCAAGGGCGACACGCTGTTCTCGATTGCCTTCCGTTACGGTTGGGATTACAAGGCGCTTGCAGCTCGTAACAATATTCCCCTGCCTTATACGATACATCCGGGACAGACGATTCGTTTCGACGGTCGCACCGGTTCGACGTCTACGGCAGTTGTGACAAAGTCCGGTTCTTCGTCTTCCTCTTCGAGTAAAACCACCGTCTTCACCCGTCCGGCAGGCACCGCCGCGCCTTCGGTTGCGAGCAAGCCGGCGCCCGCGCCATTGCCCCCTGCGGGGCCTGCGCCAACCGGTTGGGGATGGCCCTCAAACGGCGTGTTGATTGGAAAATTCTCTTCAAACGGCAGTTTGAATAAAGGCATTGATATCGCCGGGGATTTGGGACAGCCTGTTTTGGCTGCGTCTGATGGGACAGTGGTGTACGCCGGGAGTGGTCTACGGGGCTACGGCGAGCTGGTCATCATCAAACACAGCGATACCTACGTCAGTGCCTACGGTCATAACCGCAGGTTGTTGGTTCGGGAGGGGCAGCAGGTCAAGGTCGGACAGACGATTGCCGAAATGGGTTCAACGGGTACAGACCGGGTGAAACTGCACTTTGAGATTCGCCGTCAGGGCAAGCCTGTAGATCCACTGCAATTCCTACCCCGCCGTTGATGTGTTGCCAGCCTGTTCCCTCACGTAGAAGGAACAGGCTCCAGCGTTGCCAAGGATAAAGGCGTCGCTTGAGCTTGAGGTCGAACTCACCAAAGGACTATAACAATGGCTCTCAGTAAAGAAGCGCCGGAGTTTGACATCGACGATGAGGTTCTCCTTATGGAGGCCGGCATCGCTACGGAAACGATGTCAGATAATGAGGGGGCTTCACCACCCTCAGTTCGCACCAAATCCAAGAACTCCTCCGCGTTAAAGCAACACAAGTACATCGACTACACCCGGGCGCTCGATGCGACCCAGCTGTACCTCAATGAAATCGGCTTTTCCCCTCTGCTCACCCCCGAAGAAGAAGTCCATTTTGCGCGTCTGTCGCAGAAGGGTGATCCGGCTGGGCGTAAACGCATGATTGAAAGCAATCTGCGCCTGGTGGTTAAAATCGCCCGACGCTACGTCAATCGCGGATTGTCGCTGCTGGACTTGATCGAGGAGGGCAACCTGGGCTTGATCCGGGCGGTGGAGAAGTTCGACCCTGAGCGCGGCTTTCGCTTCTCGACCTATGCCACCTGGTGGATTCGCCAGACCATCGAACGTGCGATCATGAATCAGACCCGTACGATCCGGTTGCCGATCCATGTGGTCAAGGAGCTCAACGTCTACCTGCGCGCAGCGCGGGAGCTGACACAGAAACTCGATCATGAACCTTCGCCCGAAGAAATCGCCAACCTGCTGGAAAAACCGGTAGGGGAGGTCAAGCGCATGCTCGGCCTGAACGAGCGCGTGTCTTCGGTTGACGTCTCGCTGGGTCCGGATTCGGATAAAACCTTGCTGGACACCCTGACGGATGATCGTCCGACGGATCCTTGTGAACTGTTGCAGGACGATGATTTGTCCCAGAGCATCGACCAGTGGCTGTCGGAGCTCACCGACAAGCAGCGTGAGGTGGTGATTCGCCGCTTCGGCCTGCGCGGCCATGAGAGCAGCACGCTGGAGGACGTAGGCCTGGAGATCGGCCTGACCCGTGAGCGGGTTCGGCAGATTCAGGTGGAAGGTCTCAAGCGCTTGCGCGAGATCCTTGAGAAGAACGGCTTGTCGAGCGAGTCGTTGTTTCAATAACCACCCTGCTTGAACGCTTGAACGCTTGAATGTGGGAGGGGGCTTGCTCCCGATAGCGGTGTGTCAGTCAATGCCTATATCGACTGAAGCGCCGCCATCGGGGGCAAGCCCCCTCCCACATTTTTTTGCGTCGCGCATTTGCCTGGCAGCAGCGTCAACTCCCAGGCATAAAAAAACCCCGCTTTTGAGGGCGGGGTCTTTTTGACTAAGTCAGTACAAGTTAGATAACTTGAACTTCTTCAGCTTGCATGCCTTTCTGACCGCGGGTAGCGATGAAAGAAACCTGTTGGCCTTCTTTCAGGCTTTTGAAGCCGTCGGATTGGATAGCTTTGAAGTGAACGAACAGGTCGTCACCGGATTGTGGAGTGATGAAGCCGAAGCCTTTTTCATCGTTGAACCACTTAACGGTACCAGTTTGGCGATTAGACATGGTGTAACTCCTTGAACAAAGTTAACTGCGACTCAGGAAAAGCCCTGGCCGAGACTGAGTGCAAAGAGCAGGAAAAATTCTTGGAGATGGTTGGATCGAAATTCAACATATCGTGTAGAGATTCTCAGTGACACAAGCAACACAGTGACGCCACCTTAACCCTTTTTCCGGAACGTGCCAATGGTATTTCCGCAGGTTTCTCTAATTTCGTGATTGGCGGTGGTATTTATTGTCCCGCACAACCGCGCCAGGACCCCCGGCCACGCTGGCTGGGGGTTATGGGCGCCGGTGCATTCGTGATTAAAAGCCGTGCGCCCTTTGAACCCCACCGTCGGCCCCGGTAAGATGCCTCACAGAATTTTTCCACCTCGCTATTCAGGACACCGCCATGAGCATCAAATCGGACAAGTGGATTCGCCGCATGGCGCAGGAACACGGCATGATCGAACCGTTCGTTGAGCGCCAGATTCGTGGCGAAGGCGACGAGCGCGTGATTTCGTACGGGGTCTCCAGCTATGGCTACGACGTGCGTTGCGCCGATGAATTCAAGGTGTTCACCAATATCAACTCGGCGATCGTCGATCCGAAGAACTTCGACGAAAAAAGCTTCGTCGACGTCAAGAGCGACGTGTGCATCATCCCGCCAAACTCCTTCGCCCTGGCCCGCACCGTGGAATTCTTTCGTATTCCTCGGGACGTATTGACCATCTGCCTGGGTAAAAGCACTTATGCCCGTTGCGGCATCATCGTCAACGTGACCCCGCTGGAACCCGAGTGGGAAGGTCACGTGACCCTGGAGTTCTCCAACACCACCACCTTGCCGGCGAAAATCTACGCCAATGAAGGTGTGGCACAGATGCTGTTCCTGCAGTCCGACGAGGCGTGTGAAGTGTCCTACAAGGACCGTGCGGGCAAGTATCAAGGTCAGCGTGGCGTTACTCTCCCACGCGCTTGATCGAAAGCTCCTACGCTTCAAGGGAATTAGTCTGCAGAAAGTGACTCTATCTAGGTGTACTGCCTCGGCGCGTGTAAAACGCGTCGAGCCACGCTTGAGGAGTGCCCTATGAAGATCAACCCGCGAATCAGCGCAGAACTTGCCCGGCTTGAACCCAACCAGATTGGTGTTCTGGCCTGGTCCTTGATGGCCGATCCCGCTTATGCGGGCGGTATCCCCGGTCAACCTGAGCCGGACTATCCGCAGCCGACGGAACCGGGTGAACCGACCCTGCCGGATGAGCCACCACCCGCGCCCGTGGCCTGAGCCATAGACGCCCAACCGGCGTTCACTGAACCGGCCATACCGCCTGATCGCCGATCACAAAGATTCGGCGTTCACTGTCCTGTTCCACTGCATACCCACCGGTGAATGCGCCAAACGCCGGCAGCAGGCTGATGCGTTTGCCCACCTGGAAGCACGGCAGGCGCAGACTCTGCCGACCTCTGCCGCGCAGGCGATAGACAGGATGGACATGCCCGGCCAGCACATGATGGCTGGGGTGGGCGTCCGGTTCGTGCTGCAGCGCGAACGGCCCCATTAGCAGAGGCTCCGGCACAACGTCTATGCGCAAATCGGCAGGCGGATCGCCGGCGCGTTGATCGTGATTGCCGCGAATCAATGTGATCGGCAACTCGGCATGCCGCGCCCGCCAGGCCCTGAGCGCGCCCAGGGTGCCGCTGGCGTGGGAGCCGGGGCCGTGGAGGAAGTCTCCGAGAAAAATCAGATGAGTGCAGGGAAACGCCGCCAGCAGCCGGTCCAGGCGCTGCAGGTTTTCGCTTGTGGTGCCCTGGGGGACCGGTTGCCCGAGGTTGCGGTAGGCCGAGGCCTTGCCAAAGTGAGCGTCGGCGATCAACAGGCTCTGGCGCGCTGGCCAGTACACCGCTTTGTCCGCCAGTAACCACAACTGCTCATCTTCGAGCGTGATCGAACAGACCATTAACCTTTTCCTTTGTCCGCGATTTTTTCCAGGTCCTTGACCATCCGCGCAATGCGCTCCGAGAGTTTTTCCGAACTCAGGCTTTCGCGCATCCGCTCCACCAATAACGGGAAAGCCAGCGGCGTAGGCCGTTGGATCACATGCAGGTCCAGTTGCAGCGCCGACAGGCGCAGCAATGTCTCCTCCAGGCGCTGGATGTCCAGTTCGTTGCGCAGCACTTCTTCCCCGGCCTGGGCCAGCAACAGGTTCTGCGGGTCATATTGCTTGAACACTTCGAAGAACAAACCGCTGGAAGCCTGGACCTGGCGAGTACTTTTCGGCGCACCGGGATAACCGGCGAACACCAGCCCGGCAATGCGCGCGATTTCGCGAAAGCGGCGCAACGCCAGTTCACCGGCATTCAGGCTGGCTGCCACATCCGTCAGCAGATCCTGCGGGCTGAGCAGTGCCTCGTTGAAGATATCCGGCCAGTGCACCTCGGTGGCGCTCAGCAGCTCCAGCCCGTAATCATTGACCGCGATGGAAAAGGTCACGGGTTGCCGCCGGCTGACGCGCCACGCCAGCAAACTTGCGAGCCCCAGATGCACCTGACGCCCGGCGAAGGGGTAGAGAAACAGGTGCCAGCCCTCGCGCGATTTGAGAAATTCCGCCAGCAAGTGGTTGCGGGTCGGCAGGCCGGACCAGCGCAATTGTGTCTGCAACAGCGGCTGCACCGCACGCATCTCCGGCCCTTCGAAGCGACCCTGGGCCGCCGCGTCAAAGCGCTCGATCACCGCCTGCGCCAACTCGTTGGAAAGCGGCATACGCCCGCCATTCCAGCGCGGCACGGCGGCTTTTTTCGCGGTGCTGCGGCGTACATAGGCGGTCATGTTTTCCACGCGCACCAGCTCCAGCAGGCGCCCGGCGAACAGAAAGCCATCTCCCGGCTTGAGCCGTGCAATAAAGCCTTCCTCGACACTGCCGAGGTTCTTGCCGCCACCGCCTTTGCTCCAGTACTTCAGATGAATACTCGCATCGCTGACGATGGTACCCACGCTCATGCGATGGCGGCGTGCCAGGCGCGCATCGGGGACGCGCCAGATGCCCTGTTCGTCAGGCTCGACGCGGCGGTAATCCGGATAGGCGGTGAGCGACAGCCCGCCATGGCGCACAAAGGCCAGGGCCCAGGCCCAATCGGCGTCGGTAAGATCGCGGTAGGCCCAGGCACCGCGTACCTCCGCCAGCAACGCGTCGGGAGTAAACCCACCGCCCAGGGCCATGCTGACCAGATGCTGCACCAGCACATCCAAGGGTTTGTGGGGCGATTCGCGGGCTTCGATGCGCCGCTGGGCAATCGCATCCTGTGCGGCGGCGGCTTCCACCAGCTCCAGGCTGTGGGTCGGCACCAATGTCACCCGTGACGGCCGCCCCGGTGCATGCCCCGAGCGGCCGGCGCGTTGCATCAGGCGCGCCACACCCTTGGCCGAGCCGATTTGCAGCACTCGTTCCACCGGCAGAAAGTCCACGCCCAGGTCCAGGCTGGAGGTACACACCACCGCCTTGAGTTGGCCTTCTTTCAACGCACGCTCCACCCAGTCTCGGGTCTCCCGCGACAGCGAACCGTGATGCAGCGCAATCAGGCCGGCCCAGTCCGGCCTGGCCTCCAGCAACGCCTGATACCAGATTTCCGATTGCGCACGGGTGTTGGTGAATACCAGGCAACTGCTGCTCGAGTCCACTTCAGCCACGACTTGCGGCAGCATCTTCAAACCGATATGCCCGGCCCAGGGAAAGCGTTCGGCAGTGGGCGGCAGCAGTGTGTCCACTTGTAGCTGTTTGGCTGTCTGCCCCTGCACGTTTATCCCGCCACCCTGTGGCACCAACACCTCCAGCGCGTGGGCCTGATTACCCAAGGTCGCTGAAATCCCCCACACCAGCAAATCCGGATGCCAGCGCCGCAGCCGCGCCAACGCCAATTGCAGTTGCACACCGCGTTTATTGCCGATCAGTTCGTGCCATTCATCCACCACCACCATGCGCAGATGCCCCAGGCTGACCTCGCTGTCGGCGCGCGCGAGCATCAGCGTCAGGCTTTCCGGCGTGGTGATCAGCGTGGTGGGCTGGCGGCGGGTCTGGCGCGCACGTTCGCTGCTGCTGGTGTCGCCCGTGCGCAGGCCGACGCTCCAGGGGATCTGCAGGGCCGCCAACGGCGCCTCGAGGGCGCGCGCGGTGTCGGCGGCCAAGGCACGCATCGGGGTGATCCACAGCACGGTCAGGGGTTCGGCCGGGGCTTTGCGCTTGCCGGTAGCGGGTGGGCGCGCTACGGCGAAACGATTGAGGGCCGCGAACCACAGCGCGTAGGTTTTACCCGCGCCGGTACTCGCATGCAATAAGCCTGACCGACCCGCCTTGATGGCCTTCCACACGTCTTTCTGAAAGGCGAACGGGCGCCAGCCGCGGGTGGCAAACCATTGTTTGGCGAAGTCGACGGGTTTTGCCATGCGGCAGCGGACGCTCTGGAGGCTCTAATGCACAGACCCCCCAGGCGGTCTAAAGGTTTACTTCAAGTTACCGCTCAGGAATTGCTGCAGGCGCTCGCTCTTCGGATTGCCCAGCACGTCCGCCGGCGCACCTTGCTCTTCCACTCGGCCCTGGTGCAGGAACAGCACCTGGCTTGAGACTTTGCGCGCGAAGCTCATTTCATGGGTCACCATGATCATGGTGCGGCCTTCTTCGGCCAGGCCCTGGATGACTTTCAACACTTCACCCACCAACTCCGGGTCCAGCGCCGAGGTGGGTTCATCGAACAGCATCACCTCGGGTTCCATCGCCAACGCGCGGGCAATCGCGACCCGTTGCTGCTGGCCGCCGGAGAGGAACGCGGGGTATTGATCAGCCACTCGCGCGGGCAGGCCGACTTTATCCAGGTAGCGACGGGCGCGGTCTTCGGCGTCTTTCTTGCTGCACCCCAGCACGCGGCGCGGGGCCATGGTGATGTTTTCCAGCACGCTCATGTGGCTCCACAGGTTGAAGTGCTGGAATACCATGGCCAGCCGCGTGCGCAAGCGTTGCAACTCGGCATCGTCGGCCACGCGCATGCCGTGGCGGTCGCTGACCATGCGGATCGTTTGACCATCCAGGGTCATGGCGCCGTCGTTGGGCGTTTCCAGGAAATTAATGCAGCGCAGGAAGGTGCTCTTGCCCGAGCCGCTGGCGCCGATCAGGCTGATCACGTCGCCGGTCCTGGCCTTGAGCGAGACACCTTTGAGCACTTCATTGTCGCCATAGCTTTTATGCAGGCCTTCAACGGTCAATTTGTACATGGGGCGTGCATCCTCAAGGCGAAAGTAGGTAGCCGCTGCGGTAGGCCTCTGCGCCAGCGACATGGCTGATCACCATCCCGGCGGTGGCCATGCGCCGCAGCGAGCGCGCGTAAAGCAGGCCGGCATTGCGGCAATGCACGGGCGTTACGCGGTCGGTGATGGGGTCGATGATTTCGGCGATAAGCTGCCCGGCCTCCAGGTATTCCCCCGGCAAGGCGTGGAACACCAGCAAGCCGCCCACCGATGTGGTCACAGGCTCCACACCGGCCAGTGGCGTGGCCGGGTAGGGCAGCGCGGGCAGTGGCGGCGCGTCGCCTTCAATTGCGCCGCAGTGGGTCAGGTAATCGATGATCGCCTGGCAGTCCAGGGCAGCCAGGCCGTGGTTGACGTCGCCTTGGCCGCGCAATTCGACGGTCACGGAAAAACTGCCCAGGGGTATCGGGAAGCGCTTGGCGAAGCGTTGCTGCAACTGCCACCACACCAGGGTGAAACATTCATCGAAGGACTGCCCGCCGGAATCGGTGGCCAGCAGGTTGGCCTCCGAACCCAGGTAGCGCGCCAGCGGCTCCACCTGCGGCCAGGCCTCGGGCGTGGTGTAGAGGTGCGCCACGGCTTCGAAATCGCAGTGCAGGTCCAGCACCACGTCGGCATCGCACGCCAGGCGCTGCAGCACCAGGCGCTGGGATTGCAATTGAGTCGACGCCGTTTGCGCGGCCAGGGCGCCGGATAACGCGGTGCGGATCAACCGGGCGTTGTGTTGGGGATCATTGCCCAGCAAGTCTTCGACCTGATCCCCGACCGCGTCGCTGAGGTCGACAAACAGGCGATTGAAGTTCTGTCCGCTTTCCAGCTCATAGCGGCCCAGGGGGATGTCCATCAGCACCTGTTCCAGCCCCACTGGATTGGCGACCGGCACCAGGACGATTTCGCTGCGCACCCGCCCGTTCGCCGCCAACTGTGCCAGGCGCGCCTTCAAGTGCCAGGCCACCAGCATGCCCGGCAGTTCATCGGCGTGCAGTGATGATTGGATGTAGACCTTGCTTTTGGCCTGTTCCGGGCCGAAGTGGAAACTGTGTATCTGTCGCGCCGTGCCGGGCACCGGCGCAATCAGGTCATGTCGCTGATGACGCATGAGCGCTCCTTAATGGCTCGGCCCGAGAAAGGCCAGCCAGCGGCGTTCCGCCAGTCGAAACAGGCCGACCAGGGCGAAGGTCACGGCCAGGTAAATCAATGCCGCGATGCCGAATGATTGAAAAGTCATGAAGGTGGCCGAGTTGGCGTCCCTGGCGACTTTGAGGATGTCCGGAATGGTTGCGGTAAACGCCACGGTGGTCGAATGCAGCATCAGGATCACTTCGTTGCTGTAGTAGGGCAACGACCGGCGCAGTGCAGACGGCATGATCACATAGGCGTACAGCTTCCAGCCGCTGAGGCCGTAGGCCTTGGCCGCTTCGACTTCGCCGTGGGCCATGCTGCGGATCGCTCCGGCGAAAATTTCCGTGGTGTAGGCGCAGGTATTGAGGGCGAAGGCCAGGATTGTGCAGTTCATCGCATCGCGAAAGAACGCATCGAGGACCGGTTGCGCGCGCACGGCGGCGATGCTGTAGATGCCGGTGTAGCAAATCAGCAACTGGATATACAGCGGCGTGCCGCGAAACAGGTAGGTGTAGAACTGCACCGGCCAGCGCACCAGGCGCCTGCGCGATACACGGGCGATAGACAGGGGAATCGAGACTATGAAGCCGATCACCAGTGCTGCGCTGAGCAGCCAGAGAGTCATGGCCAGGCCGGTGATGTGCTGGCCGTCGCTATAAAGGAACGGGCGCCAGTATTCCTGCAACAGCTCGATCATCGCACGGCCTCCCGTGAACCTGCGGCGTAGCGACGTTCAAGACGGCGCAAGACAAAATTGGAGGCGCTGGTGATCAACAGGTAGATCAGCGCGGCGAGTACCAGGAAGTAGAACAGTTGGTAGGTGCTCTTGCCGGCATCCTGGGCCGCTTTCACCAGATCAGCCAGGCCGATGATCGACACCAGCGCCGTGGCCTTGAGCATCACCATCCAGTTATTGCCGATGCCCGGCAGGGCAAAGCGCATCATTTGCGGGAAGGTCACGTAGCGAAACCGTTGCCCGCGCTTGAGCCCGTAGGCGGTGGCGGCTTCCAGCTGGCCACGGGGCACGGCCAGAATCGCGCCTCGAAAGGTCTCGGTGAAATAAGCACCGTAGATAAAGCCCAGGGTGATGACCCCGGCGCTGAAGGGGTCGATCTCGATGTATTCCCATTCCATAAAGTCGGTCAGGCCGGTCAGCCAGGTTTGCAGGCTGTAGAAAATCAGCAGCATCAGCACCAGGTCGGGGACGCCGCGAATCAACGTGGTGTAGAGCTGGGCGGGGATACGCAGCAAGGGCAGGCTGGACAGTTTGGCGCTGGCGCCGAGCAGGCCCAGCAACACGCTGACGGCCAGGGACAGCACCGACAATTTGAGGGTCATCCAGGTGCCTTGCAGCAACAGCGGGCCGAAACCCTTCAAGCTGAACGCGCTCAGCCCGAGGGTCTGCAACAGATCTTCGAACATAAATCAGGACCTATGGCGATAAAAAAGCGCCCCTTGAAAAAGGGGCGCCCCAGGCATTATTTGCCGCTGTACAGGTTCAGATCGCCAAAGTGTTTCTTCTGAAGGGTGGCGTAGGTGCCATCATCGTGTAACGCTTTGATACCTTTATCCAAAAGCGCCTTGAGCTCAGTGTTACCTTTTTTGATACCGATCGCGGTTTTCGCTGGCAGCAGCGGGTCGTCGATGGCGGCGCTGACTTCGTAGCCGGCACCGGCTGGCGACTTGAGGAAGCCCAATTCGGCTTGCAGCATGTCCTGCACGGAAGCGTCGAGGCGCCCGGACGTCAAATCGGCATACACCTGGTCCTGGTTGGCGTAGGCCTTGGTGGTCACACCGGCCTTGTCCAACACGGCCTTGGCGTAGGCTTCCTGGATGGTGCCTTGCTCATAGCCCACGGATTTGCCCTTGAGCGATTCAGGCGTCGAATACCCTGCACCTTTTTTGAACACCAGCGAGGTAGGGCCCGAGAACAGCTCGTTGGAGAAGTCGATAGCCTTCTCGCGCACCGGGGTCACGGTCATGGAAGAAATCACACCGTCGAACTTGTTGGCTTTCAGGCCCGGAATCATGCCGTCAAAGTCGCTTTCAACCCATTTGCACTTGACCTTCAGTTCCGCGCAGATGGCGTTGCCCAGGTCAATGTCGAAGCCCACCAGGCTGCCGTCGGCGGCCTTGGATTCGAATGGTGCGTAGGAGGGATCGACACCGAAACGCAATTCCTTGTATTCCTTGGCGGTTGCAACACCTGCAGCCATGCACAGAGCCAGTGCAGAAAGGGTCAGCAATGCTTTTTTCATTATGTGTTCCCTGGAAACCAAGATAAGCGCTTGTGGCGCGTTTAGGACTGTTACTGAACGGTGTCAGACGCAGCACAAGTAGCAATTTCTGCACCATAGTTCCGAATGATCGTTTTAAAAGGTGGGATAAGGGATTTCTAAGCGTAGGAAATGCCCACTAGTGGGCATTCGGAAAAGGTTGCACCATTACAGGTCATATGGAGATTCCAATGTGGGAGGGGGCTTGCCCCCTCCCACAATTGATTTCTGTCAGGCCAGTAAGTCCTGCAGCGTAGCCAGACTATCGGCTTCCTCCACCGGCTTATCCTGGCGCCAGCGCAACATCCGCGGGAAGCGCACCGCAATGCCGCTCTTGTGCCGCTTGGACAGGGCGATGCCTTCGAAGCCCAACTCAAACACCATACTCGGCGTGACGCTGCTGACCGGGCCGAATTTTTCCACGGTGGTCTTGCGCACGATTGCATCGACCTTGCGCATTTCTTCATCAGTCAGCCCCGAATACGCCTTGGCGAACGGCACCAGTGTGCGCTCGCTGCCCGGCGGGCCATCCCAGACCGCGAAGGTGTAATCGCTGTACAGGCTGGCGCGCCGGCCATGGCCGCGCTGGGCGTAGATCAACACTGCGTCGACGCTGAACGGGTCGACCTTCCACTTCCACCACAGGCCCATGTCCTTGGTGCGGCCCACACCGTAGAGGCCTTTGCGATCCTTGATCATCATGCCTTCGACACCGAGGCTGCGGGAGGCTTCGCGTTGCACGGCCAACGCCTCCCAGGTGTACCCCTCGAGCACTGGCGAGGGCAACAGCACGGGTTGATTGCACTGCGCGATCACGCGTTCCAGCTGCGTACGGCGTTCAGCCAGGGGGTGGTTGCGCCAGTCATCGCCCTGGTATTCGAGCAGGTCGTAGGCGAGCACCGCCACCGGCGCGTCCTCAAGCACTTTTTTACTCAGTGTCTTGCGGCCGATCCGCTGTTGCAGCAGGGCGAAGGGTTGCACCGCGTCCTTCCAGACCACGATTTCACCGTCGATCACGGTGCCGTCCGGCAAGCCGCTGACCAGGTTGTGAAGCTCGGGGAAACGCTCGGTCACCAGTTCTTCGCCGCGCGACCAGACCCACAAGCGGCCCTCACGCTTGACCAATTGCGCGCGAATGCCATCAAACTTCCATTCCACTTGCCAGTCGGCGGGGGAGCCGAGCAGCGCGTCAAACTGCTCCAGCGGTTGCGCCAAGCCATGGGCGAGAAAAAACGGATACGGCTGCCCGCCGCGTTGCGCATGCTCGTCGGATGATTCGGGGGCAATCAGTTTGAGATAGCCGGCGGGAGTAGGGCGATTGGACAGGTCGGTGTAGCCCACCAGCCGTTGGGCCACGCGCTTGCTGTCGAGCCCGGCCATGGCGGCAAGCGCGCGGGTCACCAGCAGTTTGGACACGCCGACGCGAAAGCTGCCGGTGATCAATTTGATACACACCATCAGGCTCGGTTGATCCAGTTGCGCCCACAGCGCTGGCAGGCGCTCGGCCAGTTCAAGCGGCGCAAGGCCACGCAGCGGTAACAGTTTGTCTTCCAGCCACACCGCCAGGCCATCTTCAGAGGTGTAGGTGGATTCGGGTAACAGCAGGGAAATGGTCTCGGCCAGATCGCCGACGGACTGATAGCTTTCTTCGAACAACCACGGCTCGATGCTCGCCGCTTGCGTCGCCATGTCCCTGAGCAGGCGGGTCGGCACCAATTGTCGCGGCCGCCCGCCTGAAAGGAAGTACACCGCCCAGGCCGCATCCTGCGGCGGTGCCTGCTGGAAATAGTCTTGCAGTGCCGCCAGCTTGGCGTTGCTGGAAGTCGTGGCGTCGAGGTTGGCGTACAGCTCGGCGAAGGCTTTCATGCGCTGGCCTCTTCGTCGTCGTCGCCGTATTCGGTGCTGAACCCTTGAGCGTCCAAGCCTTTCTCGCGCAGATGGCGTACCAATACGCCGACCGAACCGTGGGTAACCATCACCCGCTCGGCGCCGGTCTGCTCAATCGCCCACAACAGTCCGGGCCAATCGGCATGGTCCGACAGCACAAAGCCGCGGTCGACCCCGCGGCGCCGCCGCGTGCCGCGCAGGCGCATCCAGCCGCTGGCGAAGGCGTCGCTGTAGTCGCCGAAGCGGCGTATCCAGGTGCTGCCACCGGTGGAGGGCGGGGCGATGATCAGGGCCTGGCGCAGCAGCGGGTCGTTTTTTTTGAAGTCGCCGGCGTACAGCGTTTCGGGAATGTAGATACCTGCTTCGCGGTAGACCCGGTTCAGTGGCTCGACGGCGCCATGGCTGAGGATCGGGCCGATGCTGGCATCGATACCATGCAGAATGCGCTGTGCCTTGCCAAAGGAATAGCAGAACAACACGCTGGCCTTGCCGGCGGCGATATTGGCCTGCCACCAGTCGTTGATGCCGGAGAAAATCTGCGCCTGCGGCTGCCAGCGGTAGATCGGCAGGCCAAAGGTGGATTCGGTGATAAAGGTGTGGCAGCGCACCGGTTCGAAAGGCGCGCAGGTACCATCGGGCTCGACCTTGTAATCGCCGGACGCGACCCAGACCTCACCCTGATATTCCAGGCGCACCTGGGCCGATCCGAGGACATGCCCGGCCGGGTGGAAACTCAGTGTGACACCGTGGTGAACGAGTTTCTCGCCGTAGGCCAGCGTCTGCAGGTTGATGTCCTGGCCGAGGCGCGAGCGCAGAATGCCTTCGCCGGGGGCGGCGGCCAGGTAATGCTCATTGCCGGTGCGGGCGTGGTCGCCGTGGGCATGGGTGATCACGGAGCGTTCCACCGGGCGCCAGGGATCGATGTAGAAATCCCCAGCGGGGCAATAGAGGCCTTCGGGTCGGGCGATGACGAGGTCCATGGGGTGACCGGGGAGATGGGCTTGTTACTTATGAGGCGGGGGGCTGTGCAGAAGTTCTATCAGAATGCATGGGGCCAAATGTGGGAGGGGGCTTGCCCCCGATAGCAGTAGTTCAGTCAATGAATGTGTTGACTGTCACACCGCTATCGGGGGCAAGCCCCCTCCCACATTTGAAAACCGGGTTACTTGCCGGGTGTCAGGGTCAACCTGGTTTTGCCATACACCTTGTCAAAGTTCTGCGGCTGCATCGGGAAGCTCAGGTAGTGCGCCTTGAGTGATGGATCGATGCCGTTGGCATAGTTCGGGCTGGCCGGGTTGCCCGACTGGCCGGTGCCGCCCTGGCCCATCATCGGTTCGGGCTGGCCGAAGTCGACAATCATGCGCAGCGCCGACGTCTGGGCCACATTGAAATCCTGCCCCCAGGTGTAGGGGGCCGGGTTCAGGGTGTTGTGGTCGCCGCCGCTGGCGAAAGGCCCACGGATAACCTGGCCGCTGGCGTTTTTCCAGGTGGTGGTGTGCAGCTTGCCCCATTGCCAGGCCTTGTGATCGGCGCCCAGCAGGCTGTCGCCGGTGCTGATCGCAGCGGCCAGGGTGCGTGCGAGAATCGCCGGCTTGTCTTCTTTTTGCGGTGTGCGCGTGTCATCCCAGAGCGGGCTGTCTTCACGGCCCAGCAAATGGTCTGCGGTGGCTGAGTAGGACAGGCTGGCGTTGCTGACAAAGGCTTTCCAGCTGGCGCTGTGTTCCGGACCGAGTTTGTCGAGGAAAATCTGTTTGGCGCTTTCCTGCAGGAACAGTTCGTAGACCGCCGCGTCGGCGGACGTCGGTGCAAGGCGACCCTCAAAGGCCATCAAGCGGCCCAGTGCTTCGCGCGCCTTGGCCTGTTCGGCGGCGGGCAGCGCATCGATTGCCTGTTTCAACGGCTGGGCCATGCCCGGCGTCTGGAACATACCCTTGAGTTTGGCGGCAAAGGTGGTGGTCTGGTCGTATTGCATGGCGATCACGCTGCGGCTGTCGTGTTTGCCGGCGTTGGCCAGTTGCGCCAGGCGCTCGCTGCGCTCCGGCGCGTCCCAGGAATTGGACAGCTGCATGCCATAGCCACGCGGAGCAGTGCGCTGGTTGGCGGTGCCGATCCAGCCTTGAGCCGGGTCCTGGTCATAGGGGTGCAGCATGGCGTCGGCGTAACCGTCCCAGTCAAAGCGCGTATCCCAGCCCGGCGAGGGCAGCAGGCCTTCGCCTTCGCGGCGGTTGGGAAAGCGGCCGGTGACTTGCCAGCCGATGTTGCTGGCGTCGGCGAAGATCATGTTCAGCGCAATGGCGCGAATTTCGCGTGTGGCGTCCGAAGCCTTGCCGGCATTCTGTGCGCGGGACAGGTCGAAGAACGCATCCAGGCTCTTGTCGTCTTTCAAATCGGCGGTTTGCAGGGCCAGGCCAAAACCGCTGGTGAGCGCCTGGCTGCTGTTGAGCAAGGCGCCGTGGCGGGTTTCGTACACCACGTCGCGAATCGAGCGCTGGCCTTTGATGAAGAAGGTCTCGTTACGCACGCCGGCCGCTAGCCATTTGCCGTTGTTTTCGTAGTACAGCGCGCTGCCCTGGCGTTTGACCTTTTCCAGGAACAGGTCCTGGGTGTCGCCCTTGACCGCGCTCATGCTCCACGCCACCTTGCCGTTGAAACCCGACAGCAGGGTCGGCAGGCCGGCAATCGACGCGCCGACCGCCTGATATTTCGGTGCACGGATCTGCACATAGCTCCAAGGCGTGGGTGCTTGCGGCTGGGCGGCGATGTCGTTGGCCAGCAGGCTTTTGCCGCTGCGGCTGCGTTGCGGCCCGATGGCCCAGTTGCTCGACGTGGTCACGCCCAGGGCATTGAGGCTGTTGAGTTGCTGGCTGACCGTGTCCAACCCGGCAAGACCCGTGACCTGGCTCAGGTTCACGCCCTTGAGCTTGTCGGCCTCGGCCAGCGGGATCGCCTCGTCCGGCGCGCTGGGGATAAGCCAGGCGAGCTTGTCGACGCCGACTTTTTGCGCCAGCACCAGCGACGAGATTTCTTCCTGCAGGTTGCTCGACTCACTGAAATTCAGCAGGCAGAACAGCAGCGCCGAATCTTCCGGTTTCCAGTACTCGGGTTTATAGCCGGTCTGGGCCAGGTCTGTCGGCAGCTTGTCGCGGTAGCGGAACAGGTAGGCGTTGACGCCCCGCGCGTAGACTTCGAAGAAACGCTTGAGCCGCGGCGACGACGCGGTGTAAAGCTCGCCGGCGCTCTTTTTCAGGTTGACCGCGCGCATGAAGCGGTCGACATCAAGCACCTCGGGACCGGACATTTCCGCCAGGCGGCCCTGAGCCAGCAGCCGCAGGGTGACCATCTGGGTGATCCGGTCGCTGGCATGCACGTAGCCAAGGCTGAACAGCGCGTCGTGGAAGGTGTTGCTTTCGATCAGCGGCATGCCCTGGGCATTACGGCGTATCGACACGTTTTGTGCCAGGCCTTTGATCGGCTGTACGCCGGCTGCGGGGGGCAGAGTGTCCTGGGTGTTCTGGAGCTGGCAACCGGACAGGCTCAACGCACTGACCACTGCCGCGGCAACGCCGAACCGGGGAAGAAAATGTGTAAGGGCTGGCGAGGCCATGGCAAAGCTCCTGCGGGGGGTAGCGTCATTAAAGGCGCTACGTTAGTGAGCGCGGCGAAACGACGCAAGCGGGAGTTGTGTAATTGGATGAGTACCCATGTGGGAGGGGGTTGCCCCCGATAGCGGTGGGTCAGTAACAAATAGGCTGACTGACACACCGTATCGGGAGCAAGCACCGTCCCACATTGAGTTTCGAGTGGCTTAAGCGCCGTGGCACTTCTTGAATTTCTTCGCGCTGCCGCATGGGCAAGGATCGTTGCGACCGACGTCTTTCAACGCGTTGCGCACCGGCTCCTGGTGAGCGTGGCCGCAGTTCGGGCCGTGGACATGGCCGTGGTCGTGATCCTGGTGATCGTGATCGTGATCGTGGTTGCAGTCAGGACCATGGACATGGGGTTGCTGAGTCATCGATGTCGCTCCGGAATAAAATCGCCGGGGATTATCTCGCCATTGTGGGCCACCTGCACGTCATTACCGATGAATAAGCCGGTTTTCAACTCGCCTTCAAGACGATAAGGCACGGGACGCTCGGGGTTTTTCAGCAGTTGCACCACGTCGCGTATTCGCGGCCACAGGTTGGTACGCACCGACACCCGGAAGTATTTATGGCTGTGCGGCGGTACGGTCAGCCATTCGTTGGACTCGCCTTCGGTCAGCACCAGGTCGCCGAGGGTGACCTTGTAGATCAGGCCACGCACGGTCAAGTCCGCATCGTCGCGGTTGTCCACGCGAAAGTAGAGCTTGAACTTCTGCTCCAGCAACTTGGCACGCACCACTTCGACTTTCACCAGCGATACGTGGGGCGGCGGCGAATCGTCCTCGAACCAGGAGGCGCATCCGCTCAGGCCCAGGGTTAACGCCAGCATCAGGCTGAATGTGCGAAGCATTGGCGTTATCCCTGTCAGGTCGTTAAAAATAGCTGGAACAGCACTTCTTGAACTTCTGCCCGCTGCCGCACAGGCATGGGTCATTGCGCCCGGCCTTCACTTCCACCGTCGGGTCGATGAAGTACCAGCGCCCCTCATTCTGTACGAAAGAAGACCGTTCGCGGTGGCTATGTTCACCGGTACTGTCATGCCAGCGCGCCGTGAAGGTCACGAAGGCATGTTCCGGTTGGCCGCCGAAGACCTCGGAATTTTCCACCTCCAGCCCAAGCCAGGTGCTCTGGGCACTCCAGGCGGTAATGGCCTCGCGGTCCAGGCCGGCCTGTTGCGCCGGCAAGGTGGTAGCCACCAGATAGTCGACCAGGCCCAGCACATAGGCGCTGTAGCGCGAGCGCATCAATGCGCTGGCACACGGCGCGGGGTGGCCGGCGTGGTAATGGCCGCAGCAGGCATCCAGCAGATTGCCACTGCCGCAGGGGCAAATGGATGTACTCATTGTGTTACCACCAATACTTGCCAAAATTTTCCGGGTTGGCCCAGAAGCGGGCGTTGAGCCAGTCGGGTACTTGTTTATAGTCAAGCAGATCATAGGTAAACAGCGTCAGCACCTGCTCATTGCGCTCAAAGCGTTCGCCGGCCTGCAGGGCCAGGGAGAAAAAATCGGTGTCCTTCCAGTCGCAGGCGCCCAGGTCCACCAGCACTGCGATGCGGCTGGCATTGAGGTTGCGAATGCCGCCCAGCAACGTCAGACCCTGGGATTTGGGCAGGTGTTCAAGGCAATCGACCACCAGCGCCAGGTCAAAACGCTGCGCCGCCAGTTCGGCGGGCAACGGTCCGGGTGGGGCAATGCTGACACGCACATCGGGATGCGCCGTCTTAAACGCATCCAGTGCGGGAAACTGGCTGGCGCCCAACAACAACAGGCGTTTGGGGGCGTGCAGGTCCAGCAGCGCGGCCAACGCTTGCTGGGGTGTACGGGAAGAAATTCCAGCGGTCATTTAAGATCCTCACATCAGGACCCTAGAGACTAGCGCGGCTGGGCGTGCGGGCCTAGCGCATCAGTGCCAATAGCGCCGGTGCCTGAGCCGGGCCTTCTGAAGTTTTTTGATCCTTCACTGGCAAATCGCCTGTAGAAGTCGTTACTGTGCGTCCAAAGAAAAATTCGGAAACACTCGGGAGCCCCATGATGCGTAAGGTTTTTCTGCTGGCCCTGTTGGTCAGCCCCGTTGCCCTGGCCCAGAGTGTCAGTGTTGAAACCCATTCGTTGATGCGCCTGCCCAGCAGCACCAGCGTGTTGCAGCTCGAGCGCCTGGACGTGGCGGACTACGGCACCCTGTTGATTCCGGCCACCATCAGTCAGATCGCGGTGGAGGAACTGCATTTGGGACGTGAAGCACGTATCGCCATCGTCCCCGGCACTACCGCGCTGCAGTTGCAGGTGCGCCAGGCTCAACTGGATCACGGCAGCCAGATCACCTCTCGCGGCGCGCCCGGCACCCATGAAAGGCCAGCCAAGCCGGGGCGTGACTTGACCTTGCGTATCGAGTCGCTGACTGCAGAAGAACTGTCGGTGGATGCCCGCGGTGGCGCCGGTGCCCAGGGGTATGCCGGCCTGGATGGCGCCAATGGCGTCGATCCGGGTTGCACCTGGGGTTCGGCCGGGCGTGGGTTCAATGGCGATAACGGCGGCGATGGGTTACCGGGTGCGTCGGGTGCGTTAGTGCGCGTGGAGTTGCCGCAGGCCTTCCCGGCTGATCAGATCAAGGTCCTGGTGGACGGCGGGCCTGGGGGCTTGGCCGGTGTTGCGGGTAAACCCGGCAAGGGCGGTCAGTCCAAGGGCTGCCTGGTGTACCGCGCCGATGGCGGTGAAAAAGGCCGCTCGGGCTTGGAAGGGCAGCCGGGGCCGGCCGGGCCTGCGGGGGCGGTGACCATTCAGCGGCTTTAATAGAACTGTAGCCGCAAGTTACAAGCTGCAAGCTGCAAGTGAAAAGCCTTGTGGCTTGTAGCTTGTGGCTTGTAGCTTGTAGCTTGTAGCTTGTAGCTCCATTCAAACCATCGGCCGAGCCGAAGCAATTGCCACCACCACCAACCCCACAATCAAGTTGATCCCCACCAACTTGCGAATCTGCCCCAATGCAGCCGCGCCCGCCGGCCAGTCCTCAGCCGCCACCGCCGCCTTCAATGCCGGAAACTTCAACGCCTGGATGCGGATAAACAGCGCCGTCATCACCAGATACAAGCCCATCATCACCTGCACATAGCGCGGCGCCGTTTCAAAACCGTTGAAGCGCAGGTGCAGCAGGCCGACGCCGCTGATCGGCAAAATCAACACCGCCACCCACACCCATACAAAAAAACGTTGAAACACATTTGCCCACAACTTCAGCCGGGCAGGGCCCTCAAGGGCCGCCATGGCGGCGGGGCGCAGGATCATCCAGGCGAAAAACATACCGCCGACCCAGATCAGGGCGGCCACTACATGCAGGGTGTAAGCGAGGCTAAACGCGGTCATTGTGGTACTCCGTTCTGCGCGGGATTAATTAGCGGGGTATGATAGCGGCCGATCCGAACCACTGAAAATTTATCCAGCGTTTTTTGCGCCCGACTATCCATGATCAGCACTGAACTCAAAACTACGATCCAGGGCGCCTACACGCGTTTTCTCGAAGCCAAGAGCTTGAAACCGCGCTACGGCCAACGCCTGATGATCGCCGAAGTGGCCAAGGTCCTCGGGGATATCGACACCGACGACGAAGGCCGGCGCAGTGGCGACCCCGCGATCGTGGCCGTCGAGGCCGGCACCGGTACCGGCAAGACTGTAGCCTACAGCCTGGCCGCGATCCCTACCGCCAAGGCCGCCGGCAAACGCCTGGTGATTGCCACCGCGACCGTCGCCCTGCAGGAGCAGATTGTCTACAAGGACCTGCCTGACCTGATGCGCAACAGCGGGCTGAATTTCACATTCGCGCTGGCCAAGGGCCGTGGCCGTTACATGTGCCTGTCCAAGCTTGACGTGCTGCTGCAGGAAGGCCATGCGCAGACCGCCACCGCCTCGCTCTTCGAAGAAGAAGGCTTCAAGATCGAAGTCGACGAAGTCAGCCAGAAACTGTTTACCAGCATGATCGAAAAACTTGCCGGTAATAAATGGGACGGCGACCGCGACAGCTGGCCCACCGCCCTGGAAGACTCCGACTGGGCGCGCCTGACCACCGACCACAGTCAGTGCACCAACCGCCATTGCCCCAACTTTGGTCAGTGCGCCTTCTACAAGGCCCGCGAAGGCATGGGCAAGGTCGATGTGATCGTCACCAACCACGACATGGTGCTGGCCGACCTGGCCCTGGGCGGCGGCGCGGTACTGCCGGACCCGCGTGACACCCTGTATGTGTTCGACGAAGGCCATCACCTGCCCGACAAGGCTATCGGACACTTCGCCCACTACACACGCCTGCGCTCCACCGCCGACTGGCTGGAGACCACCGCGAAGAATCTCACCAAGTTACTGGCCCAGCACCCGCTGCCCGGCGACCTGGGCAAATTGATCGAGCAAGTCCCGGAATTGGCGCGGGAGATCAAGACCCAGCAGCAGTTCATGTTCAGTGCCTGCGAGCAGGTGGCCGACTTCAAGCCCGGCGAAGACGTGGAAGGCCGTGAGCGGCCGCGTCACCGGTTTGTGGGCGGGATGATTCCCGAGCATATGCGCGAAATGGGGATTGAGCTGAAGAAAGGCTTTTCCCGTCTCACCGACCTGTTCACCCGTCTGACCGACCTGCTCAAGGAAGGCATGGACGGCGAGGTCAACATCGGCATCGCCAGCAACCAGGCCGAAGAATGGTACCCGCTGTTCGGCAGCCTTTTGTCCCGCGCCCAGGGCAACTGGGAGTTGTGGACGGCCTTTACCGTCGAAGACCCGGAAGACAACCCGCCGATGGCGCGCTGGCTGACCTTGGCGGAAAGCGGTGCGCTGTTCGATATCGAGGTCAATGCCAGCCCGATCCTCGCCGCCGAAATGCTGCGCCGCAATCTGTGGAACGTGGCCTACGGCTGCCTGGTGACGTCGGCCACGCTGACCGCCCTAGGCACCTTCGACCGCTTCCGCATGCGCGCCGGCCTGCCGAAAAAGGCCGTCACTGCGGTGGTGCCGAGCCCGTTTCATCACGCCGATGCTGGCGTCCTGCGGGTGCCCGACCTCAAGGCCGACCCACGGGACGCGGCGGCGCACACGGCGGCGATCATCCGCGACCTGCCCGAGTTGGTGGAAGGCTCGCGGGGCACCCTGGTGCTGTTTTCGTCGCGCAAACAGATGCAGGATGTGTTTGACGGTCTTGACCGCGACTGGCGTAAACAGGTGTTCATCCAGGGCAACCTGTCCAAGCAGGAAACCTTGAACAAGCACAAGGCGCGGGTCGATGGCGGTGATTCCAGCGTGTTGTTCGGCCTGGCGAGCTTTGCCGAGGGCGTGGACTTGCCCGGTGCCTACTGCGAGCATGTGGTCATCGCCAAGATCCCGTTTTCGGTGCCGGATGATCCGGTCGAAGCGGCGCTGGCCGAATGGATCGAAGCACGCGGCGGCAACCCGTTCATGGAAATCTCGGTGCCCGACGCTTCGCTCAAGCTGGTGCAGGCCTGCGGGCGCTTGCTGCGCACCGAGCAGGACCGGGGCACCATCACGTTGCTCGATCGCCGCCTGGTCACCCAGCGCTATGGCAAGGCAATCCTGAATGCCTTGCCGCCTTTCAGGCGCGAAATTTCTTAAGCCACGGTGGGCGAACTCGTCCACTTCGTGGTCTATCTCAAGTATGTCATCAGGCCATTCACCGGCCGTCTGGGAGAACCTTGTTCGTATGATTCGCACGCTGCCCGCTCTTTTTGCCCTGCTGTTCGCCGCGCCCTTGATGGCCGCGCCGGCCGGGCAACAAACGCTGTTCAACTTCGTCCGGCCCGCCGATGTGGTCAAGGTGGCGACTCAGGACGCCAGCCTGCCGCAATACAACGCCGAACAAACCCCGGAGGGCGAGGTGCTGCGCCGCATCACCTTCAACCCGGCGGCCGAGCCGAGCCTGGTGCTCAGCCCGCAAACCGGCGTGTGGGACTGGTCGCAATCGGGTGCCATGAGCCTGCGCATCCAGAGCGCCATGAATTGGGCGTTGACCCTTTACGTAAAAGTACAAAGTGCCGACGGCAGGACTCTGGTCAGCCGCATCGACTTGCCGGCCGGCCCGGCCCAGACCTTGCTGGTGCCACTGCAAGCCAACTCGCCGCTGAGCCAGGGCATGAAGGCCGGCCCGCCGATGCCGATGACCATGGACGGCCAGCGTGTCTTGCTGGCCGCCAGCGCCGGGGAAGTCGACCGCAGCCAAGTGGTGTCGGTGACGCTGTCGATGATCAAACCCAATGCCGCCCAAAGCATCCTGCTGGAGCGCTTTGGCGTGCAGGACAGCGAACCGGTGATGAAGGCCGCCTACAGCGAACTGGTGGACGCTTACGGTCAGTCCACCCGCGCGCGCTGGCCAGAAAAAGTCAGCAACGACGAACAGCTCAAGGCCGCAGCCGCCAAGGAGCAGCAACAACTGAAGGGATGGCTTGCCGAGCGTGACAAATCCGCCCTGGATCAGTACGGCGGCTGGAACAAAGGCCCGGCGTTCGACGCCAGCGGCTTCTTCCGCACTGAAAAGCGCGACGGTCGCTGGTATCTGGTCACGCCGCAGGGCCATCCGTTCTACTCGCTGGGCGTCAATACCGTGGCTGCGGACAACAGCCAGACCTACGTGGCGGGGCGGGAGTGGATGTTTGCGGCGCTGCCCAAGGCCGGTGAACCCTTCGACAAGTATTACGGCCGTGGCGACAACCGTACCGGTAACGGCGCGGGCGAGGGTCGCGGTTTCGGCGCGGGGCGCTGGTATGATTTTTATGGCGCCAACCTGCAGCGCACCTACGGCGGTGACGGCTTCGATCAGAAACGCTGGGTGACCCATACCCTCGACCGTCTGCAAGCCTGGGGCTTCAACACCGTGGGCAACTGGAGCGAGCCGGACCTGGCCAAGGCCGACCGTGTGCCTTACACCTTGCCGCTGTCGATTGTGGGTGACTACGCCAGCATCAGCACCGGCACCGACTGGTGGGGCGGCATGCCCGACCCGTTCGACCCACGCTTCGCCATGGCCACTGAGCGCGCCGTGGCCATCGCCGCTCGCGATCATCGCGACGACCCATGGCTGATCGGCTTCTTCGCCGACAACGAACTGGCCTGGGCCGGCCCTGGCGACGACGCAAAATCGCGCTATGCCCTGGCCTACGGCACCTTGCGCATGACCACCGACGTACCGGCCAAGCGTGCTTTCCTCAAGCAACTGCGCGACAAGTACCGCAATGAAGACGGTCTGTCGAAAGCCTGGGGCATCCATCTGGCCGGTTGGGAACTGATGGAAGACCCCGGCTTCGAGCCGCCGATGCCTGACCCGGAACACCCTGAAATCGAGGCCGACTTCAAGTATTTCCAGAAGACTTTTGCCGATACCTACTTCAAGACCATCTCCGACTCGCTGAAATGGCACGCCCCCAACCAACTGCTGCTGGGCGGGCGTTATGCCGTGAGCACCCCCGAAGCCGTGGCGTCGTGTGCACAGTATTGCGATGTGCTGAGCTTCAATATGTATACCCTCAAGCCCCAGGACGGTTATGACTTCGCCGCCCTGCGCGCACTCGACAAACCGGTATTGATCACCGAATTCAACTTTGGCTCGACCGACCGTGGCCCGTTCTGGGGCGGTGTGACGCAGTTGGCCCGTGAAGAAGAGCGGGGCGCGGCCTATGCCGCCTTCCTCAAGCAAGCCATGGCGGAGCCGTCGATTGTCGGCGTGCACTGGTTCCAGTACCTTGACCAGCCCGTGACCGGACGCCTGCTGGACGGTGAAAACGGCCATTTCGGCCTGGTGGGCATGACTGATGTGCCCTTTCAGGGGTTTGTCGACAGCGTGCGTAAAAGCAATCTCGCGGCGGTCGACCAGTTGGGTAAGGAGGCTGAAAAAGCCAGGGCGACCGGTGCGGCCCGTGAGAGCGAAGGCGGCCGCTCGGGCCAGGCGGGCAAAGATGCCGGCCAGGGCGCCGGGCATGCTGGCGGGCACTCCGGAAATGGTCATTGATTCGTCGTTGACGGGTTCACAAATCCTACAATGGCTGGAACAATGTCGGCCACTTTTCATGCAGTTTTCTTGAGGTCGTTCCGGTGCAGATTCAGGGTCATTACGAGCTCCAGTTCGAAGCGGTACGTGAAGCGTTTGCCGCATTGTTCGATGACCCTCAGGAGCGCGGTGCCGGGCTTTGCATCCAGATCGGCGGCGAGACGGTTGTCGATCTGTGGGCCGGTACCGCCGATAAGGACGGCGCCGAAGCCTGGCACAGTGACACGATCGTCAATCTGTTCTCCTGCACCAAGACCTTCACTGCGGTCACCGCCCTGCAACTGGTGGCCGAAGGCAAACTGAAGCTGGATGCGCCCGTGGCCGATTACTGGCCGGAATTTGCCGCGGCGGGCAAAGCGTCCATTACCTTGCGCCAGTTGCTCTGCCATCAGGCCGGGCTGCCGGCGATCCGCGAGATGCTGCCCACCGAAGCCTTGTACGACTGGCAGCTGATGGTCGATACCCTGGCGGCTGAAGCGCCGTGGTGGACACCCGGCCAGGGCCATGGCTACGAGGCAATCACCTATGGCTGGCTGGTCGGTGAACTGTTGCGCCGTGCCGATGGGCGCGGGCCTGGCGAGTCTATCGTGGCGCGGGTGGCGCGGCCGTTGGGGCTGGATTTCCACGTGGGCCTGGCGGACGAAGAGTTTTACCGTGTCGCCCATATAGCCCGCAGCAAAGGCAATATGGGCGATGCCGCGGCACAACGGTTACTTCAAGTAATGATGCGTGAACCCACGGCGATGACTACGCGTGCATTTGCCAATCCGCCGTCTATTCTGACCAGCACTAATAAACCCGAATGGCGGCGTATGCAGCAACCCGCGGCAAATGGTCACGGTAATGCACGCAGCCTGGCCGGGTTTTATAGTGGTTTATTGGATGGTAGTTTGCTGGAAAGCGAGATGCTCGAACAATTGACCCGTGAACACAGTATCGGAGCGGATAAAACCTTATTGACCCAAACCCGTTTCGGCCTGGGTTGCATGTTGGATCAACCGCAGGTGCCCAATGCTACGTTCGGCCTTGGCCCGCGCGCATTCGGGCATCCCGGGGCAGGGGGCTCGGTAGGGTTTGCCGACCCTGAGCATGATGTAGCCTTCGGTTTTGTGACTAATACCCTGGGGCCCTATGTACTTATGGACCCACGGGCTCAGAAGTTGGTCGGAATATTGGCCGGTTGTCTATAAATCCCTTGCTGTTTCACAATTTTTTGTTACAAAGACACGTATAAGAAGACGCTGAACGCAATGATGTAACTTCAATGTTCTTTAAGCGTCTGGTTAACGGGGCATTTGGCCCCTTGGTTTTTTCTCATTTTGTGGATATCTCATGTTATCGAACAAGTCCTTGGCACTGGCGCTGTGCCTCACTATTACTGGCTGTGCACAAACTCCACAAAATGATGCCGAAGGTGGGCACTGGTGGTCATTTGGATCAGATAAGGCTGCTACCAAGGACGCAGTGACCCAGACCGACGCCAAACCGGATGCCAAGCCTGCTGCCGATGCCAAGCCTGTTGCGCCTGTCGCCGCGGCGCCTGCTCCGGCAGCCAAGAGCGACACCGGTTTCAACTGGTGGCCATTCGCCGCCAAGAGCGCCGACGAAAAGGCCGCCGAGGCCAAGGCCGATCTGAAAGCGGACCTCCAGGCCGCCACCCCGGCTCCCGTGGCCAAGACCGACACCGAAGCCCATTGGTGGTGGCCGTTCGATACCAAGCCCAAGCCACTGGCCAAGGTCGATGTGACCAACGTGCAGATGCCCGATCCGAAAATCACCCAGGCCTGGCTGGACGATTACGAGCCGCGCCTGCGCGCCGCGATCAAGGACAGCAACCTGCAATTGGAACGTCGCGACAACGTACTGGTGGTGATCGCCCCGGTAGACGGTTCATACAACCCGAAACGCCCGGCGATGCTGCTGCCGGTGACCCTGGGCCCGTTCACGCGCGTTGCCAAGGCCGTTGAAGCGGACCCAAAGACCGCCGTACTGGTTCTGGGCCACGTTGATGCTACCGGCAGCGCTCCGGCCAGCCAGGCGCTGAGCAAGGAACGTGCGCAGTCGATCGCTTCGATTTTCAGCCTCAGCGGTTTGAAGCAGGATCGCCTGATGCTGCGTGGCATGGGCGACCTGATGCCGCGCGCCGCCAATGACAGTTCCCAGGGCCGTGCGCTGAATCGTCGCATGGAAATCATGTTCACTCAGCGTTCAACTATGTTGGCGCTGCTGAGCCAGTACAACTCGGGCAAGACCCCGCCTGTGGCTGAAATGGTTGCCGTGCAGGACGTTCCCGCACCGGCCCCGGCGGCAAAAGCTCCAGCGAAAAAAGCACCGGCCAAGAAAGCTGCCGCCAAGCCAGCCGCCAAGTCAGCCGCTAAAAAGGCTCCGGCCAAACCGGCTGCGAAGAAACCGGCTCCGGCCAAAGCCAAGGCTGCTGCACCGGCAAGCAACGACCAGGCGAAAAACTGATCCGTTGAACCACAAGGATAAAGCCGCATGACCCAGGCACTGGCCGATATGCGCCGTGACTACACACGGGACGGTTTGAGCGAGGCCCAGGCCCCGGACGAGCCGTTTGCCTTGTTCCACCAATGGTTCGCCGATGCGGTGAAAACCGAGCAGGCACCGGTGGAGGCCAATGCCATGACCCTGGCGACGGTCGACCAGGACGGTCGGCCGCACTGTCGCATCCTGTTGCTCAAAGGCCTGGATGCACAGGGCTTTACCTTCTTTACCAACTATCAGAGCGCCAAGGGTGAGCAACTGGCGGCGCGGCCGTTCGCGGCCATGACTTTTTTCTGGCCGACCCTCGAGCGCCAGGTGCGTATTGAAGGGCGCGTGGTCAAGGTCACGCCTGAAGAGTCGGATGCTTATTATCAGGTGCGCCCCCTGGGCAGCCGCCTGGGTGCGTGGGCATCGCCGCAGAGCCAGGTCATTCGTGATCGCGAAGAACTGCAGCAACTGCTCAAGGCGACTGAACAACGTTTCAGCGACACCCAGCCCGATTGCCCCGAGCATTGGGGAGGCTATCGTTTGCTGCCGGAGCGCATCGAGTTCTGGCAAGGCCGCGCCAGTCGCCTGCATGATCGTCTCGACTATCGGCTGCAAGCGGGCCAATGGACGCGCGCGCGTCTTGCGCCTTGAGCGTCTCCTTTCGTCATTCCATCTGAATCATGCCCTGCGCGCCGAAGTCTTTATGTACGAGATTTCGGCGTTTTCGGCTGTATGGCTACACTGATCAACCAGGCTATGGCATGGTGCGGCTTAGCAACCGTTCGTCGAATCTTGTGGTGTCGGAAGTCTGTACTCAGGCTGAATGAAAGCACTTTTCTGCCTGGCTTGCCGTGACAGGCGCCAAGCCGCAGCGTTTAATGAATACCTGTCCTTTGGAGTTGATGCTATGCGTAAGTCCGTTTTACTAGTTGCCTGCTTTACTACCCTGTCCTTGCTGTTGGGTGGCTGCGCCTCGAGTCTGACCGGCGACTCCTACTCCCGTGACGAGGCGCGTCGTGTACAGACCGTTCGCATGGGCACTATCGAATCCCTGCGTCCGGTGAAAATCGAAGGCACCAAAACCCCAATCGGCGGCGCTGCCGGTGCAGTCATCGGCGGCGTTGGCGGCAGCGCCATCGGCGGCGGTCGTGGCAGTATCGTCACCGCTGTGATCGGCGCGGTAGCCGGCGGCCTGCTGGGTTCGGCCACCGAAGAAGGCCTGACCCGCACCCAGGGCGTGGAAATCACCGTTCGCGAAGACGACGGCAGCATGCGCGCCTACGTACAAGCCGTGCAGGAAAATGAAATTTTCCGCATTGGCGACCGCGTACGCATCATGACGGTTGACGGTACCAGCCGCGTTACCCGCTAAGCGGTCAGCGAAAGGCAAAGAAAAACCCCAACCGGGTGACGGGTTGGGGTTTTTTGTTTAATAGGCCATGAGCTTGTCGTTTAGAAAAAACTTAATCGCACATAATAAAAAACCGCCTTAGTAGGGCGGTTTTTTATTGCAAGCCCACTTTGGCACGGGCTTGCGGTCTCACGGGAGCACTGACGTGTTCACGATACTACTGCTTTTTCAGCGCGCAGAGCAAGGCTTGAGGATCAGTGGTTCTCATTGATGTAATGATCTTTTTTGTAGATTTTAATCTGCAAAAACGAGCAACAACTCCATAGTGTAATCAGCTTTTGTCTGTCACACCTTGGCGCGACAGTTGGCCTAGTATCGCCGTCGTTCTGCGCTCTTCGTGAAGTAGGTTGGCCGGGTTCGCGCGCAAATTTTGGACCGACTACCACGGGCTAGTAATCCGTGCCGGATTGATGCACGGGGACCATAAACCCGGCCCGCCTCACAGGAGCACTGACGTGCACCCGAAGGCTCACATGTTCCGGTAAGTGCGCTGGAGGTAAGGCCCAACGCTTGGAGGGCCGAGTATGTCTAAGTTTGCACGACGTACGTGGAACCTCGTAGTGAATGCCCTGCGTGTTTATCTCGTATGGGTATTCCTGCGGGACAGTTTCGATGATCTGTAAGGTCTGAGAAGCGGAGCCGCCTCGATTCAGTTCGAGGCGGCTTTTTGGTGTTTGGCTATCGCCTCAACTAGGAAATGACGGCTTTCTTGCGACTCGCCAGCGCCGTCACCGCATAACCGATACACGCCGCCACTATCGAACCGGTCAGAATCCCCATGCGATCTTCGCCGGCAAACTCGCTGACGCCCGGTACGAAGGCCAGTGAGCCGACAAACAGGCTCATGGTAAAGCCGATACCACAGAGAATCGCTACCCCCAGCACCTGGCCCCAGTTCGCGCCGCTGGGCAGTGAGGCAATACCGGTCTTGATGGCCAGCCAGGTCAGGCCGAACACACCGATGGTCTTGCCGATCAACAGGCCGGCGGCGATGCCCATGGGCACAGGGTGGGTAAAGCTTTCGAGGCTGACGCCGGTGAGGGACACCCCGGCGTTGGCAAACGCGAACAGCGGCAGGATGGCGTAGGCCACCCACGGGTGCAGGGCATGTTCCAGGGTCAGCAGGGGCGAGGTTTCGGCGTTCCGGGTGCGCAGTGGAATGCAGAACGCCAGGGTCACCCCGGCCAGGGTGGCGTGCACGCCGCTCTTGAGCACGCACACCCACAGGATCAGGCCGATGATCATATACGGCCCGAGCTTGACCACACCCAGGCGGTTCATCGCAATCAACGCGATCAAGCATGCCGCTGCGCCTGCCAGGGAAGCCCCGGACAGGTCGGCGGAATAGAACAGCGCAATGACGATAATGGCGCCCAGGTCGTCAATGATTGCCAGGGTCATCAGGAACAGTTTCAGCGACACCGGCACGCGTTTGCCCAGCAGTGCCAGGACGCCCAGCGCAAAGGCGATATCCGTGGCCATCGGGATTGCCCATCCGGCGAGGGCCGCAGGGTTGTCCTTGTTCAATGCCCAGTAGATGAGCGCGGGTACGACCATGCCGCCGATAGCCGCCGCACCCGGAAGGACGACCTGCGACGGTTTGGACAGGTGACCGTCGAGCAGCTCGCGTTTGACTTCGAGGCCGATCAGCAGGAAGAACAACGCCATCAGGCCATCATTGATCCAGAGCAAGGCGGGCTTGGCGATTTGCAGCGCGCCAACCTGGGCCACCACGGGCGTGTCGAGAAAGGCGCCGTACAGGTGTGACAACGGTGAGTTGTTGATAATCAGCGCCAAGGCGGCAGCCGCGATCAGCAACAGGCCGCTGGCGGCCTCCAGCTGGAAGAAACGGGTGAAAGTGCTACGCAGAGGCAAGGGATGCTCTCCAATCCAGGTTCAATAGGTGGGTACCCTAACCCGTACCGTTAGTTGTTAAAACAAAAGTTATATTCTTATTTGTTATAAGCGTCGGGTAGAGCTGGCGTTGCGTCTAAGCCTAGCAATTGTGTGTCCAATTGAGTCGTTACTGTATCTGTGTGCAGTGTAGGAAACCCCCTAATATCAGGCCCAAATCCTTAGAGAAGCCTCGTCATGAGCGACCACCGTCCCTGGGCCCGCGAAGCCATTCGTATCATTGAAGCGGATTTCCAGCGCAGCGCCGACACCCACCTGATCCCGTTGCCATTGCCGGGCTTGCCGGGTATCGAGTTGTATTTCAAGGATGAGTCCAGCCACCCGACCGGCAGCCTGAAGCACCGGCTGGCGCGTTCCCTGTTCCTGTACGCGTTGTGCAACGGCTGGCTGAAGCCGGGTGCACCTGTGATCGAGGCTTCCAGCGGTTCGACGGCCATCTCCGAAGCCTATTTCGCGCGCCTGCTCGGCCTGCCGTTCATTGCCGTGATGCCCGCCACCACCTCCCAGGAAAAGATCGCCCAGATTGCCTTTTATGGCGGCAAGAGCCACCTGGTGCAGGACCCTACGCAGATCTATGCCGAGTCCGAACGGCTGGCGCAGGAAAGCGGCGGCCACTTCATGGACCAGTTCACCTACGCCGAGCGCGCCACCGACTGGCGCGCGAACAACAACATCGCCGAGTCGATCTTCCAGCAGTTGCGCTTCGAGCAGCACCCGGAGCCCAGTTGGCTGATTTCCAGTCCGGGTACCGGCGGCACTACCGCGACCCTGGGACGCTATGTGCGCTATCGCCAGCATCGCACCCGCGTGCTGTGTGCCGATGCCGAACGTTCGGTGTTTTTCGATTATTACCTGAGCGGCGACGCCAGCCTGCGCCTGGACTGTGGTTCGCGGATCGAAGGTATCGGTCGGCCACGGGTCGAAGCCTCGTTTTTGCCTGCTGTGATCGATGCGATGGTCAAGGTGCCGGACGCGCTGTCCCTGGCGGCCATGCATTACCTGGCCGAGCGGTTGGGGCGGCGAGTGGGAGGCTCCAGCGGGACGAACCTGATCGGTGCCCTGGTGGCTGCGCAACAGATGAAAGCGGCGGGGGAGTCGGGGTCGATCGTGGCGATTCTATGTGATGGGGGAGAGCGCTATGCCACGACTTACTATGATCCGGCGTGGCTGGCGGGGCAGGGGTATGACTTGCAAGGGTTGATCGCGGCCGTTGCGGCAAGTGTCGAGCAGGGTGAGTCACTGCCGGACAGCATCCTGCGCGCCAATATCTGACACACCGCAAACCAAATGTGGGAGGGGGCAAGCCCCCTCCCGCAGGTTTACAACAGCGTTCTCAGGCTTCGATGCCCAGCATGTCCCGCGCCAGGGCCTCGGCAATCCGAATGCCATCGACGCCTGCCGAGAGGATGCCCCCGGCATAACCCGCGCCTTCACCGGCTGGAAACAAGCCTTTCACATTCAGGCTCTGCATCGATTCGTTACGGGTAATTCGCAGCGGCGATGAGGTGCGCGTCTCGATACCGGTCAAGACCGCATCGTGCAGCGAATAGCCTTTGATCTGCTTCTCGAATGCCGGCAAGGCTTCGCGGATGGCTTCGATGGCGAAGTCCGGCAGGGCCAGGGCCAGGTCACCCAGCGATACCCCCGGCTTATAGGACGGTTCCACGCTGCCGATGGCCGTGGACGGTCTGCCTGCGATGAAATCGCCGACCAACTGCGCCGGGGCCTCGTAATTACTGCCGCCGAGCACGTAAGCATGCGACTCCAGGCGCTCCTGCAGTTCGATACCGGCGAGCGGCCCGCCCGGGTAGTCAACCTCGGGCGTGATGCCGACCACGATGCCTGAGTTGGCGTTGCGCTCATTACGCGAATATTGGCTCATGCCGTTGGTCACGACGCGATTGGGCTCCGACGTCGCTGCCACTACGGTGCCGCCGGGGCACATGCAGAAGCTGTAGACCGAGCGACCGTTTTTGGCGTGATGCACCAACTTGTAATCGGCGGCACCGAGTTTCGGGTGCCCGGCATATTTACCCAGGCGTGCGGCGTCGATCAACGATTGCGGGTGCTCGATCCGGAACCCCACCGAAAACGGCTTGGCTTCCATGTACACGCCACGGCTGTGAAGCATGCGGAAGGTGTCGCGGGCACTGTGGCCCAGGGCAAGGATCACGTGCCTGGAAAGGATGTGCTCGCCGCCATCGAGGACTACGCCATTCAACTGGCCATCTTCGATCAGTACGTCGGTGACCCGTTGCTCGAAGCGTACTTCACCGCCCAGGGCGATGATCTGCTGGCGCATGTTTTCCACCACGCCGGTCAGGCGGAACGTGCCGATATGCGGTTTGCTGACATACAGAATCTCCTCCGGCGCGCCGGCCTTGACGAACTCGTGCAGCACCTTGCGCCCGTGGAATTTCGGGTCCTTGATCTGGCTGTACAACTTGCCGTCGGAGAAGGTCCCGGCGCCGCCTTCGCCGAACTGCACGTTGGACTCGGGGTTGAGCACGCTTTTGCGCCACAGGCCCCAGGTGTCCTTGGTGCGTTGGCGCACTTCCTTGCCACGCTCGAGGATGATCGGCTTGAAACCCATCTGTGCCAGCAGCAACCCGGCGAAGATTCCGCAGGGGCCGAAACCGACCACCACCGGCCGTTCGACCAGGCCTTGCGGTGCCTTGCCCACCACGTGGTAGCTGACATCCGGCGCCGGATTGACGTTGCGATCATCGGCAAACTTGAGCAGCAGGGCGGCTTCGTTCTTCACATTGAGGTCGACGGTGTAGATGAAGCACAGTTCCGAGGACTTCTTGCGGGCATCATAGCTGCGCTTGAACAGGGTGAAATCGAGCAGGTCATCACTGGCGATGCCCAGGCGCTGCACGATGGCAGGCCGCAGGTCTTCTTCGGGATGGTCGATGGGCAGCTTGAGTTCGGTGATTCGTAACATGACAGGATCCGGTAGGCGGCGGGCAAGAAGCCGGCTGTTTTGCAAACCGGCGATTATAAGCCCCAATAGGGTTTTTCCGTCAGGTTAAAACAGTGCGGGTGACAATCAGTCGTCCCGCGAGCCGCCAAATGCCGCGCAACCACGCTGTACCTGGCCGTTGACACGCAATTCGGCGCTCATGTGTTGCAGGCTGCCGCTTACGCTGTCGACGCAGCGCTGCGGGGCGACCCACAATTCGATGTGCTGGTTATTGGCGTCGGTCATCAGGTTGAAGCGCCCATCACCCAGTTGCTCTTCAACATAAGGCACCGCCAGTGGGGGTTGGCCTTCGCGCTCCAGCACCATGCCCTTGGCCGTGACGCTCATCGCCCAGGCCGGCTTATGGCCGTTTGCCCGCAGGATCATGCGTTTGAAGTCCGCATCGTTGCAGGCCGATGTCGAGCGCTCGACGCGGTACAGCTGTTGCAGGTCCACCGAGCCCTGGGTGCCGCTGGCGACGCCGGAGAACTTGCCACGCAAGTCGGCGAACAACGTGCCTTGCTGGCCCGCCAGGGAGGCGGCTTCCTGCAGGATGCTGGTACCGGCGGTATCGTTGACCACGTAGTTGCGCTGGTCGCCGCAGGGCTGGAACAGCAGCTTGCCGTCAACCGCTGTCAATTCGCCCTGCATGCGGGTCAGCCCGGCGGTAGACAGCTTGGCCGGCTCGCTGTCGAACATCTGGCACGCGGCGAACAAGGGGAACAGGGCTAGCAAGGTAAGGGTCGAGGCGGCACGCATTTTCGGTCTCCAGACAAGTGCCGTCACGTTACGCAGGCTCGCGCCGCATCACAAGCCCGCAGCCCAGCTTCAGGCGATTCTTACAACGCTGAAACTCAGCCCACGATAAAGGTCTGACCGGTCTGCAAGCCCTCGACACTTTTCGCGTAGGCTAAAGCCACTTCGGCGCCGGCCACCGGTTTGAACCCACGGAAATACGGGGCGTAGCTGTCCATGGCTTCCACCAGTACCGTCGGGCTCACCGAGTGGGTAGCGTTCGCGGATCAAGCCCAGGTGGTGGTGGAAAGGCCCGCCGGCAACCATGTAGTTTTCGGCGTGCACTTCAAAGAAACCGATGTCGGGGCGGGTCTCAAGCACTTCCTGGAGGTGCTCGGTCTTCAGCCCCAGCCCGGCCCTGTGGGGGAGGCCGGGCACCTGAGCTGGTGAGACCGTGGGAGAGAGTGAAAGCGTCATCATCAGTCCTCAGGGTTTTCGGGATTCAGGACTTGGCGGTAAAGGCTGCTTCCTGACCGAAACCGGTCGGCGAGGTGGTGCTTGGGGTTTTGAGGCAGGTACCGGCTGGGACCAGTTTCCAGGCGTTGGCCTGGTCTTTGGTTTTAGAGGTACCGGCGCATGAAGTACCGGCGCCTGCGGCGCAATCGTTCTTGCCGGCCTCGGCGACGCCGAAGCATTTCTGCATGTCGTCGGCGGCATGGGCGGTGGTGGTCAGGGCAGACAGGCTCAGGGCCGAACCGAGGGCCAGGACGAGGGTGGCGGCGGACAGTTTGGTGGTCATGGTGTGTCTCCAGCAGTGGGTTGAAAGAGCAGGCTCGATTGCCTGCTTGCACCACTAGAGAGAGAGGGGAGGGGTTCGTTACAAGATCAGTCGGAATTTTTTCACGTTACGCAAAACAAAATGTGGGAGGGGGCTTGCTCCCGATGACAGTGTGTCAGGCACAGGACATGTGACTGATATACCGCTATCGGGGGCAAGCCCCCTCCCACGTTTAGATCCAGTTTACTCAGTAACCGGGTCTTAGCCGCCCAGGTACGCCTCCCGCACCTTCGGATCCGTCAGCAGCTGCTCGCCAGTGCCCTGCATCACCACCCGGCCGTTCTCCAGCACATAGGCGCGGTCGGCGATTTTCAGTGCCTGGTTGGCGTTCTGTTCCACCAGGAACACGGTCACTCCGTCCTTGCGCAGTTGTTCGATGATGTCGAAGATCTGCTGGATGATGATCGGTGCCAGGCCCAGGGAGGGCTCGTCCAGAAGCAACAGCTTGGGCTTGCTCATCAATGCGCGGCCGATGGCGAGCATTTGCTGCTCGCCGCCGGACATGGTGCCGCCACGCTGGCTGAAGCGTTCCTTGAGACGCGGGAACAGGTGCAACACCTTGTCCATCTGTTCCTGATAATCGCCCTTGTCGGTAAAGAACCCGCCCATGGCCAGGTTCTCTTCCACGGTCAGGCGCGAGAACACGCGACGGCCTTCCGGTACCACCGCAATGCTCTTGCGCATGATTTCGGCGGAGTGCTTGCCCACCAGTTCTTCACCCATGTAGCGGATGCTGCCGCTGTGGGCCTGGGGCGACCCGCACAGGGTCATCAGCAGGGTGGACTTGCCGGCACCGTTGGCGCCGATCAGGGTCACGATCTCACCCTGGCGCACTTCCACGTTGACGCTGTGCAGGGCCTGGATCTTGCCGTAGAAAGTGGAAACGTTTTCGAATTGCAGCATTTTACGCTTCCCCCAGATAGGCTTTGATCACTTCGGGATTGTCGCGGATCTGCTCCGGCGTCCCGTCGGCCAGCGGCGTGCCCTGATTGATCACCACGATATGGTCGGAAATGCTCATGACCAGTTTCATGTCGTGTTCGATCAACAGCACGGTGGCGTTGTTTTCCTCACGCAACACGCCGATCAGCGCCTTCAGGTCTTCGGTTTCCTTGGGGTTCAGGCCGGCCGCCGGTTCGTCGAGCATCAGGATCCGCGGGCGGGTCATCATGCAGCGGGCGATTTCCAGGCGACGTTGCTGGCCGTAGGCGAGGGTGCCGGCCGGACGGTTGGCGAACTCGGTGAGGTTGACCTTGTCCAGCCAGTATTCCGCGTACTCCATGGCCTCGCGCTCGCTCTTGCGGAACGCCGGGGTCTTGAACAGGCCTGCGAAGAAGTTGGTGTTCAGGTGACGATGCTGGGCGATCAGCAGGTTCTCGACCGCCGTCATGTCCTTGAACAAACGCACGTTCTGGAAGGTGCGCACCACACCCTTGCGGGCAATCTCGTGACCGGCCAGGCCCTGGATCGGCTGACCGTCCAGCAGGATATTGCCGCCGCTCGGCTTGTAGAAACCGGTGAGGCAGTTGAACACCGTGGTCTTGCCGGCGCCGTTCGGGCCGATCAGCGCCACAACCTGTTTCTCCTTGACGGTCAGGGCAACGCCATTGACCGCCAGCAATCCGCCGAAGCGCATGCTCAGATTTTCGACTTTCAGGATCTCGCGGCTCATTTGCGCAGCTCCATGTGTGGACGTTGCATGGGCAGCAGGCCTTGAGGGCGCCAGATCATCATCAGCACCATGAGGGCGCCGAACATCAACATGCGGTATTCACTGAAGTCGCGCATCAGTTCCGGGAGCAACGTCATTACCACGGCAGCCAGAATAACGCCCAGTTGTGAACCCATTCCGCCCAATACGACAATCGCCAAAATGATTGCTGACTCGAGGAAGGTAAACGACTCAGGTGTAACCAGCCCCTGACGTGCAGCAAAGAAGCTGCCGGCAAAACCGGCGAATGTCGCCCCGAGGGTGAATGCCGAGAGTTTGATTACTGTCGGGTTCATACCCAGCGCCCGGCAGGCTATTTCGTCCTCACGTAATGCTTCCCAGGCTCGGCCGATCGGCATGCGCAGTAAGCGATTGATCACGAACAAGGTCGCAAGCACCAGCAACAGCGCAATCAGATAGAGAAACACTATCTTGTCAGATCCGCTGTAAACCAAACCGAAGTACTCATGAAACGTCTGTCCGCCATCAGGCGCAGTTTTATCGAGCGGAAGACCGAAAAACGTTGGCTTGGGAATGTTGCTTATGCCGTTCGGCCCACCGGTGAGGTCGGTCAGGTTGCGAAGAAACAGACGAATTATTTCCCCGAAGCCGAGCGTCACGATTGCCAGGTAGTCGCCGCGCAGTCGCAACACTGGGAAACCCAGAAGGAAACCGAAGGTGGCAGCCATCATTCCGGCAATTGGCAGGCAGATCCAGAAGCCCCAGCCGAGGTAGTGCGACAGCAGTGCGTAGGTATAAGCGCCAACAGCGTAAAAGCCTACGTAACCCAGGTCGAGCAACCCCGCCAGGCCCACCACAATGTTCAACCCCAGCCCAAGCATCACGTAAATCAGGATCAAGATACCGATATCCACCGCACCTCGGGAGCCAAAAAACGGCCATACAAGGGCGGCGGCGATCAGGGCGATGATGATGTAACGCTGTGTACGCGGGAGGGTCAGGAATTGGCTGACCTTGGGTGAAACCAACGGACCACGATTGCGTTTGAATAACCCACCAAGCTGGTGGGTAAACAGTACCCGCAAAAACATCAGAACCGAACACACCGCGATGATGCTCAACGTCAGCGGCCCGGTGCCATGCACTTCCAGGTTGATGCCGACAATGCTCAGCTTGAGGCCGAGTACCGGAAAGGCCACGGCCCATACCAGCAAGGCGCTGAAAAACGCCGATTTAAGATATCTGCTCATACTTTCTCAACCTCCGGACGGCCCAGGATGCCGGTCGGACGGAACAACAACACCAGAACCAACAAGCCGAATGCCACGACGTCCTTGTACTGGTCACCGAAGATATCGGCACCGAAGGCTTCGGCCACGCCCAGCACCAGCCCGCCGAGCATGGCGCCCGGAATGCTGCCGATGCCGCCCAGTACCGCCGCGGTAAAGGCCTTGAGGCCTACCAGGAAACCGGCGTTGGGGTTGATCACGCCGTACTGCATGCTCAGTAGCACGGCAGCGACCGCCGCCAGCGCAGCACCGATCACGAAGGTCAGGGCGATGATGTTGTTGGTGTTGATGCCCAGCAGGTTGGCCATCTTGATGTCTTCGGCGCAGGCCCGGCAGGCGCGCCCCAGGCGGGAGCGGGAAATGAACAGCGTGAGGCCGAGCATGGCCACCAGGGTGACGATGAAGACCAGGATCTGCATGTAGGAGATCAGCACTTCCTGCGCACCACCGGGGCCGAAGGAAATGCTCCCCGGAATCAGGTTGGGAATGGATTTGTCCTTGGAGTCCTGGGACAGCAATACGGTGTTCTGCAGGAAAATCGACATGCCGATGGCGGAAATCAGCGGGATCAACCGGTTGCTGCCACGCAAGGGGCGGTAGGCAACACGCTCGATACTGTAGCCATAGGCACTGGTCACGACGATCGACGCAAGGAACGCAGCGGTCATCAACAGCGGCAGGGAGTGGATACCCATCATGGCCAGCCCGGCGAGGGCGATGAAGGCCACGTAGGAACCAATCATGTACACCTCGCCATGGGCGAAGTTGATCATTCCAATGATGCCGTAGACCATTGTGTAGCCAATGGCTATCAAGGCATAGGTGCTGCCAATGGTCAGGCCATTAACCAGCTGTTGGAAAAAATGATAGATCTCAGGCATTACAGCGCTCCTAAAAACCCGATACGCATTTCACTGGTGGAGTCATTTCCGGCTCGGTGCCCTGTTCTGTGACCAGTTTGCACAAAGCGTGCCAGCGAACCGCTGGTGACGGTTTTAAGATTTTCAGGTGAGCCAGCGCCCGGATCGCGGGTGCCATGGCCCATAAACCTCGTAAAACAAAGCCCACTGCTTGAACAGTGGGCTTGTTGACCAGTAATGCCTGGCTTACTGAGGGGAAACTTCGGTTTTTGGTTTGCCGAAGTGCCATTCGTAGACCACGAACTTGAAGTCCTTCAGGTCGCCCTTGGCGTCGAAGCTCAGGTCGCCGGTAGGGGTCTTGAAGGTACCGGCGTGGATGGCTTCGGCCACCTTGGTGGTGTCTTCGCTTTTGGCGGCCTTGATACCGCCGGCGATCACTTCGATGGCCGAGTAGGCCGGGAACACGAACGGACCGGTCGGGTCCTGCTTGTTCTTGGCAAACTCTTCAACGATGGCTTTGTTGGCAGGGTCGGTGTCGAAGGATTTCGGCAGGGTCACCAGCAGGCCTTCGGAAGCGCCCTGGGCGATTTGCGAGATGGAGTCGTTGCCGACGCCTTCAGGGCCCATGAACTTGGCGTTCAGGCCTTTTTCCTTGGCCTGGCGCAGGATCAGGCCCAGCTCAGGGTGGTAGCCACCGTAGTAGACGAAGTCGACGTTGGCTTGCTTGAGTTTCTGGATGATCGAGGAGAAGTCCTTGTCACCGGCGTTCAGGCCTTCGAAGACGGCAACCTTGGTGCCTTTCTTCTCCAGGGTCTGTTTGACCGCGGTGGCGATGCCTTCACCGTATTGCTGCTTGTCGTGCAGTACGGCCACGGTCTTCGGCTTCACGTGGTCGGCGATGTAGTTGCCGGCCGCCGGGCCTTGTGCGCTGTCCAGGCCGATGGTGCGGAAGATCAGTTTGTAGCCACGGGCGGTGATTTCCGGGCTGGTGGCGGCCGGGGTAATCATGATCACGCCTTCGTCTTCATAGATATCCGACGCTGGCTGAGTGGAGCTGGAGCAGAGGTGACCGACCACGAACTTGACGCCGTCGTTGACCACTTTGTTGGCTACGGCAACGGCCTGTTTCGGATCGCAAGCGTCATCGTATTCCTTGGCTTCAAGCATTTTGCCGTCTACGCCGCCCTTGGCGTTGATGTCGGCGATGGCCTGCTTGGCACCCATGAATTGCATGTCGCCGTATTGCGTTACAGGACCGGTCTTGGGACCTGCGATACCGATCTTGATGGTATCGGCTGCGAACGAATGGCCGGCAACCCCAGCCAGGACCATAGCGGCAAACAGTTTGGAAATCTGCTTAGTAGCCTTATTCATAGTGCTCCACTCTTACTGTTGTATTTTTTATAGTTCTAGCGGCCTTGTGAGCTGCAGAACCGGATCAGATATCGCGGATATCCCCCCGGCATTGCCCCGGCAACTGTACCGGTACAGTGTAGAGCGCCGGTTGATCGCTTGAAAAGCTGGCTGCCGGGGGCAAAACCGAGTTGTGTCGCTTAAATGAAAGAAAAAGACAGAATTGCGGCGGGGTCATGCCAGCCTTTCAAGCATTCCGTGGCTTTTCCGACACTTTCAATCGCCAGCTCATTTGCTACTGGGTTTTTCTGCCTGAGTTACGGGGCTATGATTGCGCCGATTTTTTACTCAGGTGAACTCCCATGACGCAAGAACCTAGCACCCTCTATGCCAAGCTGCTCGGGGAAACCGCGGAAATTTCCTGGAAAGAGCTCGAGCCGTTCTTTGCCAAGGGTGCCCTATTGTGGGTCGACGCCGGCCTTGATTTGATCGAAGCGGCCGAGGGAATGGCCGAAGACAACCGCGACAAAGTCGCTGCCTGGCTGGCTGCGGGGAGCCTTGGCGAAGTGTCTGCGACGCGGGCATTGGACCTGGTTGAACGTGATCCGAGCTTGTGGGCGGTGGTGGTTTCACCGTGGATTCTGATCCAGGAAAGGGCAGCATAAGAAAACACCGCACAAAAAAGGTGCGCGTTTTGCGTTGAAAAAAGTGTGTAGTGCAGTAACTACCAGCGCAGTGATGGCATCTTGCCGTGAAGAAAGGTCACAGCGCACCCTGACGCGCACGTCACGGGAACAGTTAAGCTGAAGGTTATCCTTGAAGTTAATTGTTTCTTGGTGTGAGAGATGCTGAGGTTGCCCCAGGCTATATATAGAGCACCTGCCGGAAGAGGCGCGATGTCACGCTGAGTTTTTAGGTCTTAAGGCTCAGCTATGCAACCTCGGTCATCTTCACCCTCCCTCAGTCTTCTATTGGCTCAGGACAACGATTACCAGACTCACTATCGGACAAGACTCGAGTGGATCGACCAAGAGCTTCTAATGCTCAGGCAGCGACCGTCATTTTTGTCCTTTGTAAATCATTCGTTTAACGCTGCGTTTACCTCCAGCGAGAAACCACTGCAATCCAATCGAATTTTCATCACCAGCCATACTCAGGACGAGGTGGTGATTCCAGCAGACGTCAGCGTTGTTCTGCTGCCCAGCGTGTTGGATGCGGTGGTGCGCAGAATCGTAGATAAACAGCCTGCATCGTTTGCCAGTCGCTTGACTACCTTCAGCTTCGGTCGGGGAGAAGAGGACGATAAAGATTTACCCGCATCGCTGACACCGGCTGCCTTTGACACCTTTGTCGATAACGTTGCAGTTTCGCTGGAGACTGCTTACCAGGCTCATCTTGATACCTTCTGGAATAAAACGCTTGAGGGAAGCGCCCGCTCCTACAAGCAAAAGGTTATTTCAAGGCGTGAGGATCAGCTACGCGTGGAGGCTACGCTGCTCAGGGGGGACGGAACGCTGAACTCGGGTGGCGTGTTGTTGGTTGAAGAGTTTCTGGCATTTTCCGATGCGTCTGCCCGTCAAGGCAGGCCTTACAGGGCCGCTGCCTATGCATTGGCGCTCAACGATGGCAGCCAGTCGCCGAATATGCCCTTGCATGGCGCATTGGTGCTGACCTCTCGGGACCCGTCATATTCTGAGTCAGATATTACCGCGACGCTCCCGCCCCCCAGCATTCGCCCGATCCAGACCGATGCCAATGTTGGTTTTGTCGTGTTGTTCACACCCAACCAAGGGCTGGAGGCATTCGCCTCATTGGCCCTTCTGGATAAGGAACTTCACCGTCGGCTCAATAAGGATCATGAGTTCGAGAGTGTTTTTGCACTTCTGGCGGACAGATACGGTGAACGTGCGACGACCCTTCGCAACAAGGTGCAGCAAGCGGACTGCTTTGACTACACGGAAATTCTGGAGTCGGTGTTCAGCGCCAGTGTGGAGTCTCAATATCAGAAGTTGATTCAAGACTTCATGTTCATGGTGGGCGTGTACCAGGCGCGCGGTGTGCAGACCGACATGAGCCAATTACCGGACAGCCTGGATCTCACGACTGACATGAGCAAGTTGTTCAGCTTGAGCGGCGTGTTGATGGCTCGGGAAACCAAGCGGTCAAAAGCAGAGCTTAACGCGTTTTTGAGGACGGCCTCGGAAACCGATAAAGCCGCGTGGGCGGCAGCGACGCGTGACTATCTGGAGGTGCTGCAAAGTGCTTGCGCCGCAGACGGCTTGCCCTCTATTTCACAGTTTGGTGACCGTACAGCACTATTGGATTACAGCAGGACACGGCTGTCGGAAGTGCTCGAGATCCAATATGGCATTGATGCAGATCCGGACGACATCCGGGTGACCATTCGACGGCCCAATCCTGCCGGTGGCATTTATTTTTCAGGTGCCAGGCCTAATCCTCAAACAGGCCAGGCTCGCTATAAAGTCCAAACGAAGACCCTGACCGAATTGGCAGTGGAGAACGTCGAGTATTTCGACCAGGTCTTTGTTGATAAATCCAGGTTAAGTCTGAACAACCAGCCTTATACAGAACTGACCCCGCAGCACGTCAAAGACTTGGTGCGTGAGCTGGATATTGGCAGCGCCTACGAGGGGTTTCTCACAGCGCGTTTGTTGACGTCTCACGAAGCGCAGAGTTTAAAGAAAGACTTTGTGCGGGTCATGGAAAAGCAACTGAGGGTCGATGCGCTTGAGGCGAAAATTGCCGGAGACTATTCGCCTGATTCGCTGGACCGCGGCTACCACTGGGTCAAAAGTGTACTTGATCACCCCACGCAGACCGATCAGCGGGCCACAGTGGGTGGGCACGGAGTCATTGTATCGGCGTTGGTTATCCGTGATATCGCGGTGCGCGGCGTTTTGGTATTCCGTTCTGCCAGTTCAACGATTCATTCCAAGGTCGTCTATACCCCTCGGGCTCCGGGTGGCCGGGTATTTCACGAGTATGAGAGCAGCACACAGTTGCTTGAGCGGTTTATCAATAACAGCGCCTGGCATGATTATCTGTTCGACAATATGGAAGGTGCCTATCAGCCAAGGTTACGCAGGAAGCTGGCAAGTGGTATTTACTACACCGAATTCGACTATTTGAACATTACCCGCCATGTGTTTGAGCGTGCCTATGACATCGAGGCGCGCAACGCCATCGAAAAGGCTAACCGTAACTCAACCAGTACTCATGAAGCGGATGTCCGCAGCGTCTGGACCATTGTCGAAGGTGTGGTAGAGGTGGCCTTGGCGGTTTTGCCGGTGCGAATCACGTTTGTCATCGGTCTTGTACGAAGCGCGTTTGCCTTGAACCAGGCTGTTGAGGCCTTGCAAAAAGACGACAGTGTGGCGGCGAGCTATGAGTTTGTCAGGGCCTTCAGCCATCTGATCGGTGCGCTGGTGGACGGCGCCATAGGGTTTGCACCGGTGCGTGTGGGCGGGGTGCCTGGGCACGCGGGCTTACCCTCTGATAGGGCACTCAGGGCTGTGCCTAAAGACGTTACCCCGTTGGTGGGTTGGGAAGGCAAGGGGATTTACACCCGAGCGGGAAACGGTGCAAAACCCGGCCAGCACTTTTTGCATGAAAAGGGCCAGTGGTACAAGGTTACCTATGATGAAGTCTCGGGTGCCAAGACCTGGCGTCTACAAAAACCACGTCGTTCGGCAGAGCACTCGTATCACCTGCCGCCCATTGCACAGAATGCATTGAACGATGAACGAGCCCCATGAAAGACAGGACACCGTTCCCCCCTTAAGATAAGGGATAGGCAAACGGGTATGTTTATGACTAACAGCAATAATAAGGGTGGCGAATTGCTCGGCCAGGAGCGCCGGCGTCGCTGGAGCACCGACCAGAAACTGGCAATGGTTCGCGAGAGCCTTGAACCGGGACAAAGCGTGTCCGTAGTGGCCCGACGCAACGGCATCAACGCCAACCAGCTGTTCCTGTGGCGCAAGCTTTACCAGGACGGAAGCTTGTCGGCGGTCAGTGCTGGCGAAGCCGTTGTACCGGCGTCGGAACTGACCGATGCGCTCAAGCAGATCCGCGAATTGCAGCGGATGCTGGGCAAGAAGACGATGGAAGCCGAAGTTCTAAAAGAGGCCGTAGAGATCGCCCGGTCGCGAAAATGGATTGCGCACTCACCCTTGTTGCCGGGGGACGACCAGTGAAGCTGGTCAGCAAATGTCTCGGTGTGGCGCGCTCGCAATTAACGGTTCGGATCAAGCAATCGCTATCGCCCAGAGTACGGCGAAGCAGGCCTGTGAATGACGCTGAGTTGGTAGTCGAAATTCAGCAACAGGTCAGCGAGCTGCCCAGCTATGGCTACCGTCGCGTCTGGGGATTACTGCGCCGTGCACGAGAAAAGCAACGACTCCCTGCGATCAATGTAAAGCGGGTTTACCGGGTCATGCGTGATCACAACCTGCTGCTTGAGCGCCGGATCAAACAGCCCGGCGTGCCGCGTCGGCACGAAGGCCGTATTGCCGTGAAAACCAGCGATACGCGTTGGTGCTCGGACGGCTTTGAGTTCCGATGCGAGGATGGCGCCAAACTGAGCGTGACCTTCGCCCTGGACTGCTGTGACCGTGAAGCCATCGGCTGGGTCGCGAGCCCGACCGGGTACAGTGGCGATGATATCCGCGACTTGATGCTGGAAAGCGTAGAGAAGCGTTTTGGTGACCAACTGCCGACTACGCCAGTGCAGTGGTTAAGCGACAACGGTTCGGCATACACCGCTGAACAGACGCGCGCATTTGCCCGGCAGATCGGTTTGCAACCGGTAACGACACCGGTGCGTAGCCCGCAAAGCAACGGCATGGCCGAGAGCTTCGTAAAGACTATCAAGCGTGACTACGTGGCGCATATGCCCAAACCAGATAGAGAAACGGCGCTGCGTAACCTGGCAATTGCCTTCGAGCATTACAACGAGCAGCATCCACACAGCGCCTTGAAATATCGCTCACCGAGGGAGTTCAGGCGCTTGGCGGCAGCATCAATTTAACGGGGAGTTGGTGTCCGGTTTTGTAGGGGCTAATCCA